>JAFGIQ010000194.1 GCA_016929575.1 candidate division FCPU426 bacterium | reverse complement strand
TCCGTACCGTGCTAGAACCGGATTTTATTTTTATGGTAAATCATTGTTGTTTCGGGTTTTAAAAGGGCATTTACTTCTCAGGAATCTATACTTATGAACGTCCCCTTTTTACAGCTTGCCATTGGGAAGGGGATTACGTAAAATAAATATTCTTAGACGATCCTGGCAAGGAGCTGACTATGAAATTCATCCAGACCTACAATGTTATTCCCACCCTGCCTGAAGAGCTGCTGTCCCTGCGCGAGCTGGCCTACAATTACTGGTGGGGCTGGAATGCAGACGCCTTTAATATCTTCCGGCATATTGCCGCCGATCTTTGGACGCAGTGCGGGCATAATCCCATCCGTTTTCTCAGCATGGTATCGCAGGAGCGTTTGAAGGAATTAACCGGCGACGAAGGGTTTATTTATCATCTGGACCGCGTGCGGGCCAGTTTTAACGGGTATATGCAGCGTAAAACCTGGTTCCAGAACCGTGTAAAAAACGGCCAGCCCTTTCAGGTGGCATATTTTTCCGCGGAATTCGGCATCAATGAGGGGTTGCCCATTTATTCCGGCGGGTTGGGGGTTTTGGCCGGCGATCATCTCAAATCAGCCAGCGATCTGGGCGTGCCTCTGGTTGCCGTCGGCCTGGCCTATCATCAGGGTTATTTCCGGCAATACCTGACCCAGGACGGCTGGCAGCAGGAAAAATATGTGGAGAATGATTTTTACAACATGCCCCTGATGCTCATGCGCGACGAAGAGAAAAAACCTATTCTGATTGAGATTGATTTCCCGGGCCGCAAAGTCAAAGCGCAGATTTGGAAAATCCAGGTCGGACGCGTGCCGCTCTATCTTCTAAGCACCAATGTGGCTGAAAACAGCCCGCAAGACCGGAATTGCACTGCCCAGTTATACGGCGGCGATGCGGAAATGCGCTTGCAGCAGGAAATCATCCTCGGCGTGGGCGGCGTCCGCGCCCTGGACAAGCTGGGCCTGCTGCCTGCCGTCACGCATATGAATGAGGGGCATTCGGCTTTTCTGGGGCTGGAACGCATCCGCTATCATATGGAGCATGATCATCTCTCGTTTTCAGAAGCACAGGAGCTGGTTCTGGGCAGCAATATTTTCACCACCCATACGCCGGTGCCGGCCGGGATTGATGTTTTCCCGCCGGATATGATTGAGAAATACCTTGCTCCTTTAACGTCCAAGTTCGGCATTTCCAGCCAGGAATTTTTAGGGCTGGGGCGGGTGAATCCCGCGGATGCGCGGGAATATTTTTCCATGGCCATTTTGGCCCTGAAATTATCCGCGCGGACAAACGGCGTGGCCCGCCTGCACGGCAGGGTTTCCCGCCGCATGTGGCAAAACCTGTGGCCGCAATTGCCGGAGGATGAAATCCCCATTACGCACATCACCAACGGCGTGCATGTCAATTCCTGGATCTCGGCCGAGATGTCCGAACTTTTTGACCGCTACCTGGGCCCCCGCTGGCTGGAGGAACCGGGGGATCAAAAAATTTGGGAAAGAATTGCGGGCATCCCCTCGGCCGAGCTGTGGCGCACGCATGAAAGAAGGAGGGAACGCTTGGTCGGCTATGTGCGCCGCAAGCTGCGCCAGCAGCTCGTGAACCGGGGCGCCTCGGGCGAGGAAATCGAGATGGCGGCCCAGGTTTTGGATCCGGAGGCCCTGACCATCGGCTTTGCCAGGCGCGTGGCAACATATAAACGCGCCACGTTGATATTCAAGGACATCGAACGGCTTATCCAGCTGATTACGGATAAGAACCGTCCTATTCAGATTATTTTTGCGGGCAAAGCGCATCCGCATGACGAACCCGGCAAGCGCCTGATCCAGGAAGTGATAAAAATTGCGCGCCGCGGTGAAATGCGCCGTTACATCGTGTTTTTGGAGGATTATGACCTCAACTGCGCCCACTACCTGGTGCAGGGAGTGGATGTCTGGCTTAACAATCCGCGCCGGCCCCTGGAAGCTTCCGGGACCTCGGGGATGAAGGCCGTATTCAACGGGTGCTTGAACTGCTCTATTTTGGACGGCTGGTGGGATGAGGGGTTCAACGGCAACAATGGTTGGGCCATTGGCCGGGGTGAGGAATATGAAAACAAGGAATACCAGGATCAGGTGGAAAGCGCGTCTTTTTATCAGATCCTGGAGAATGAAATCATCCCCTTGTTTTATGACCGCGGGCCGGACAATATTCCCGAGAATTGGATAAAGATGATGAAGCGCTCCATGACCAGCCTGGGGCCTATCTTCAACACCAACCGCATGGTCACCGAGTACACCGAAAAATTTTATATTCCCCTGATGCAGCGGTTGAATAAAATGAAAGACAATGATTGCACGGATGTCCGGAAGTTTGCCGTCTGGAAAGCAAAAGTCCTGTCTGCCTGGGGTGGCCTAAAAATTGATAAAGTCCAGACCCTGACTGAAAAGGAGTATCCCGTGGGCGCGGAATTGCAGGTGCGGGCTGCTGTCAAAATGGGGGATTTGACTCCGGAGGACATTCAAGTCGAGGTTTTTTACGGGCATATTGACGAGCGGCAAATGATGTACAACACCAATTCCATACCCATGGAGCCGGAAAAGGACAGCAAAGGCAGCAAGGTTTCCTTTGTAGGATCCGTGCCGTGCACCCAAACCGGCAATCATGGATTCACTATCCGTGTTTTACCAAAACATCCTGATCTGGCGCACAGGTTTGAATTGAATTTGGTTGCCTGGGCCGGATAGCATTTCGGGTGGGTGCGGCGGCCGGCGGTATCTGTGCCGGCTGCAGCAAAGCGGGTTCAGTGCGGATGCAACCGGGAGGGTTTTCCGGCAACCGCGGATTTTTCCAGGTAGCGCAGGGCTTTGAGCAGTATTTTTTGCTCCCGCACGGTGAGGGGGCGTTCTTCAAACAAGTATTTAACCCGCCGCAGGAATTCAGGCAGGCGGCTCCGCGGCTGGTAATCACTCAACACCAGAAGATCCTGCAACAGGTCATAGCACCGCTGCTTTTCACTGTGGCTCGCCAAACGGTTTCCTGCTGTTTCGGACTTGCCTGCCGGCGCCAGGCGGGCGGCCAAAAACCATTCATACAGATAGACCAGCACGGATTGCCCCAGATTCAGGCTGCCTTTGTCAGTGGCGGGAATGGTGCTGGTGGCGTCGCAGAGAAAGACCTCTTCGTTGCTCAAGCCCTCCCGCTCGGCGCCGAAAACCAGGCCGATTTGCACCGGCCCAGGGAGGGAAAGACAGCGCAGCACGGCGGCCTTGGGTTCCAAGGAGGGGATTTTGACCCTGCGCTGGCGCCGGGAAGTGGCAATCGTCACGGTGCAGTCGGCCAGTGCGGAGCGAAGGGTTGGAAAAACACGCAGGCGTTCAAGGATACCGCGGCCGTCACAAGCCATGCGCGCAGCATGGGCCTGGTCAAAGGGGCTGGGATTAACCAGGCGCAGATCGCGGGCGCCGAAATTAACCATCGCCCGCGCCGCGGCGCCGACATTTTCGGCCAGCTGGGGTCGCACCAGAATGATGACAGGCGGTTGCCAGGAAGCGGACATGTAATTATCCTTCGCGGGGGTACGTTCGCACTTTGCCGTTGAAAAGCATTGTACAATCCTTGCGGAAATCAGACCAGACAAAATTCCGGGCGCTTCTAAATAAAAGTGCGCCCCTCGCCTGGGCCAACAACATCAATGAACAAGTTGTGCGGAAAAATACGCTGGAAAGTAAGGGGTTGGTCGTATACAATAGCACATAAACAGGCGGCAAGGTTTTGTGTATGCCTGCAACCTGGACACCCTTGAAAAAGCAAACAGGAAAGTATCCGGCAGGCACGGTGCCCCGCGGTGTTTCCTTGTTTTGCCGAGATTGGTATGTTTTTTCACTGTTCAGCCCACATGAGGGTTTCACGGTTTTTGCCAGGGAAATGATGCATGCCACAAGGAAGGCCGTAATGATTCAAAACGCAACCACAAGGGAGGACTTACAGCATGACAGGTTCGCAGATCGAGCTGAATTACCGTTTGAGCAATGCATTTGGCCCGAATGATCTGATCCGTATTTTCAGTCTGGCTGTCGAGACCATCGGCTATGACGAGGAAACCCCTTTCGATTTAATTATCCAAAAAAACAATGATGAAAGACTGCTCCTGGAAATCACGCCTTTGGATGTCAACACCTATGTCCACACGAAACTGTGGGCCTCGATCCATCAGATTATATTCTCCAACCACTGGATAAAAGGTATGAACGTAAAAATGCAGCTCGTGCGGCGCCCCGAGCATTGCAGCCTTTCGGTGAAATGTGAGATGGAAGACATGGAAAGGCGCACCCTGTTTATTAATAAATTGGAGGAACAACTGGCCAAGGAACTGCGGCTTTCAGGAGGGGGCGCGACCACCGAACAGGAAAGGGAGCGCCTTTTTGGTTCCATGCTGATGACCGAAGCGGTCATCAAAGTAACCCGCAAATCCTTTTTGGAAGGTGATTTTAAAACCGGCATCACCGCCGCTGTAAAATTGTTGCAGGAACGGTTGGGCGTGCTCCTGAAAAAAAGAGTTAAAGACCCGCGGGAGGTATTGACGCTTGCCGATGAGGAGACGCCGCTGTTGATTTTTCCTGATCTGTCGGGAAAGCAGCTCCAGCACGAATTGGCGGGTTTGGGTTATCTATGCGCCGGCATTCTGACGCTGGCCAGGCCCGACGCCCAGGGCAAAAAAACGGTGCCGGAGGATCCGGCGCGGGTATTAAAACTATTGGTTCTGGTTGGCATGATTTTGGAACGCCTGGACAGTG
>JAFGIQ010000193.1 GCA_016929575.1 candidate division FCPU426 bacterium | reverse complement strand
GTCATTTTCCACCACCAGCCCCCCTGCCCCGGCCAAAGCGCCGCCAACCAGTCCGTAGATTGCATCCGCGACAATAGGATCTGCGTTCCGGTTTTTACTCGCCCCGTAGGCGCAAAGACCGGCTGAAGCTCCGACCAAAGTTCCTGCTCCTGCACCCAAAAGCGTGTGTTCCACGGCTTTGGGGCCCATGCGCTCGGCTTGTGCAGGGACAGCACAGCAAAGAAGTAAAAAGAATACGAGGATCGTTTTTGCCGTCACATACCACCTCAGGACCAAGGTAGAAACAGATTGAAAGAGTAAGTGCTATGCTGTTTCCCTATTTATTAGAATGATCGGCCACCTGGCTGGCACTGCTAACAGGCAACCTCTGCTTTTTATTTTTGCCAGCGGCCATTTCCGCTGTCATCCCGTTCAGCTTCAGGAACAGTGTTTGTTTATGCTCATAAAACAAAAGGAATAAAGCGTTTCGTTTTCCGCATATATTCACGGTATGCCTCCCCAAAACGCCCAACCATCTCCCCTTCCTCTATGCGGGCTGTGGCATAAAGGGCGACAAGATTGGTCGCGGCCAGTGCCGTTGCCATCCAGCTCATGGACTTCAGCCAGGCACCCAGGCCCAAAAAGACCAATGAAGCATACAACGGATGGCGAATAAAGCGATAGAGTCCTGTGGTAATCAATTTTGTCGTGTTTTCCATCTGTCCCCGGGGGCGACCAAACCGCCGCAGCATGTAAAAACCATGAACCGCCAGAATGATGGACGTCAGCAACAGCAGCCAGGACACTATCTGCACCGGCCGCACAGGATTGAAAAACCAGACCGGTGCATTAAGTACGATCAGCAGCAACAGGCTTTCGAAGGAAAAAAAGCGGGCCAGGCCGTGGTAGCGTTTCCCTTTCAAGAAAGCCCACCACGTAAACCAAAGCAAAAATATTGTTCCCGCGGCAATACTAGTTATAGCAATCACCGTGCTCCTCATTTTAGACTTCCCTGAAGGTCACTTGTATGCAACGAGACATAGTATAGCACTTCTTTATTGTTCGCCGTATCAACTATTCTAGTATATAATTTCATTGCAAATTGCCGCTTCATCCCCGGCCTCTACATGTTTTTCAATAATGCTATTCTTCTCATGTCACGAAGTTAGGCCGGGGAATTCGCAGTTGCATATTAAATATTTTCTGTTTCCGCTTCTCATCATGTGCTATGGGAACGCTGTCCCTGATCCTATGTGAAAGGACCGTCTTATGTTTGCTTCCTGGAAAAATATCGGATTTTTCCTCATTGGTCTGGTTTTGACTATGGGCCTGCTGCTCACACCCCATTTGGTGCCGGGCGGCTGGGGGTATCAAATGGGTTTGTCCTGGTCTCTGGCGCAAATTTCCGCTGTCCTGATTGCCGGACTGGCAATTCTCGCCGTCACTTTATGGTCAGCCGGCCGCCTTATGCGTGACGCCAAGTCCTGGAAAGAACCGCGGGTCATCATTGCCGCCGTGGCCATTGCCCTTATCGCCAATACCCTGTATATGTTTTTGATCGAATGGTTTGGCCTGCACAGCGGCTGGCGGGCACTGATCGCGGTTTTGGGCGTGCCCGTCATCTACGGCAACCTGGCCCGCGTCCTGGGCCGCATATCCCTGGCTGCGGCGATGGCCAACATCTTTACCGGCGCGCTTGCCACCATGGGCGCAGGCTTTATTTTAGCGGTGTTGATCCGGGGATGGTAATATACCTGGGGTCAGGCGTAACTCTGCACGTGTTAATCAAATGTAAAGATATTGGGTTTTGACCCTTTTCACCGTATGATAGGAATAAACAGGCAAGAAGGAGGAAACGCATGGCCATTGCTTTTGTAACCGGCGCCTCAGGCTTTATCGGCAGCCATCTGGTACCCGCTCTCCTGGAACGAGGCTTCGAGGTCCGGTGCTTGATCCGGCCTCCCTCCAACCTCCAATGGCTTCCCTTGGACCGTATCAGCCTTTTCACCGCCGACCCAGTCGTGCCCTTTGATTTTTCCCAAGCATTGCAGGGCGTGGACATTGTCTTCCATCTGGCGGGGGTCACCAAAACTCTGTATGAAAAAGAGTACCAGGAAAACAATGTCAACCTGACCCGCCGCTTGCTGGATGCCATCCGGCTTCACGCCCCCGGCCTGCGCCGGCTGGTCATCACCAGCAGCCAGGCAGCGGCCGGGCCGTCTGCCCCCGGGCAGGTCAAGGACGAAGGCTCGGAGTGCCGGCCCGTGACCTACTACGGCGCAAGTAAACTGGACGCAGAACGCTTGCTGGCTCATTATCCGGATATTCCCACCGTAATCTTGCGGCCTGCGTCGGTATACGGGCCCAGAGACCGGGATGTGCTGCTCCTGATCAAAACCATCCGCAGGGGGTTGGCTCCGGTCATCGGCAGTCCCGATCGTTGTCTGACTTGGGTGCATGTCGCGGATGTCATACAGGCCCAATTGCTGGCCGCTGAATCTCCCCAGGCCGCGGGCCAGACGTATTTTGTAACCGACGGCCATATGTACACTTGGCGCGAGACCCAGGCTGCCATTGAAAAAATACTGGGCCGCAAGGCCTTGAGCCTGCCGATTCCCATGCCGGTCGTGTATATCTTGGCTGCGATTTCAGACGTCTGGGCGCGCCTGACCGGCTCCATCTCGATTTTCAATCTCAACAAGTGCAAGGAAATTGTGGAGCAAAACTGGGGATGTTCGTGTGATAAAATCCGGTGCGACCTTTGCTACCGGGCCCGGTTTGGTTTGGAGGACGGATTAAGGGACACAATCGCCTGGGCAAAAACCGAGGGCTGGCTCTAGGAATCCACGCGATCAGCCCTTGGCCTCCAGCGCAATTAAAAATCCCCGCTCTAAAGAGCGGGGATTTTTGATCTGAGTGGTAGAAAGGCATTAGTTTATGCCGCATCTCCGCTATGGCGGAGATGTCCCCAGCCTCGACCTGTTTTTCACTAATACGGAAACCTCTGAAAATGTTTTTCAGCCGTCTGCCTTAACGGGTGTTTGGGATGGGGATGAGGCGGCGTTCAGCGAAAAAGACAGGTCGTGCTACTTTTTCGCTGCCGAGGCCGCCCGCCCGCTGGCGGCCGTCCGGCGAATGCCCATCCCAAACACCCGGTGGCAATCGGTTTTTCAGAGCATTCATAATGCTACTCCGCTCAGGTCACGAAGTTAGACCGGGGATTTCGCGGTGGCATATTAAAAACATACAGCAGTCTATTTTCTATTGCTCTATTGCACTACAACGGCCAAAAACTCAGCCTCCTATTGCTGCGCTTTTTTATTCTTCTTGGGCATCAATCCCAGCTGTTTGCCGAAATACTGGTCCAAAATTCTGGTTGGCAGCAGGTTCGGAATAACCCAATTGCGTATGGGATTGGGTATAACGTTATATCTGAGTCTGGGTTTTCCGGCTGTCAGGGCCCGGTAAATGGCGCGGCCGACAGCTTCAGGCGGAAGCCCCTCTTTTCGCGCCTGCTTGACGAAAATTTCCATGTAGGCCTGGAGCGGTTTTTCATAGCCGGTGCCCCGGTAGAGTTCGAGCTCATGCTGCCGCATTTGTTCAGCCTTCTCCCAGATGGCCGTGGCCACTGCCCCGGGCCGGACGACAATGACTTCAATGCCGTAGGGTAGAAGCTCGCGACGCAGGCAATCGGAAAAGCCTTCGACGGCAAATTTGGAGGCGGTATAGGCTCCTAAAAACGGCGCTGCGACTTTGTCGCTGACCGAACCGACGTTCACAATGCGTCCCGGACGCCCCGCGCTGCCCGGAGCGGCTTTGAGCAGCGGAGCGAATTTTTGTATAACCGTCAGC
>JAFGIQ010000192.1 GCA_016929575.1 candidate division FCPU426 bacterium | reverse complement strand
CCGCGTATCAATTCCAGGGTGGCCTCCAGCAGCAGTTTTTCCATGAAAGGATCCGCGACCTGCACCGCGCTTTTGCGTTCCTCGGCCTCGGCCGAAAGTTCATCCGAGGCAAAGGTGGCTCCGTGAATGCCGTCGCGCCCGGTCGTGGAGCCGATGTAAAAAACCCGGTTGCCCACGCCGCGCGCCTGCCCCAGTGCCAGCTCCTCGTGCTTCATGAATCCTACCGCCATGACATTGACCAGGCAATTGTCCAAATAGGTGTCATCAAACACAGTCTCGCCGCCGATGGTGGGCACGCCGATGCAGTTGCCGTATCCGGCAATTCCCTCCACCACGCCTGTAAAAAGGTGTCTGGCTTTGGCGTGACTCATTTTCCCGAAACGCAGCGAATCCAGGCAGGCCACGGGCCTCGCCCCCATGGTGAAAATATCACGCAAAATACCGCCCACTCCGGTCGCCGCACCCTGATACGGTTCGATGGCGCTGGGATGATTGTGGGATTCCACCTTGAAGCATACGGCCCTGCCGCCACCAATGTCCATGACCCCGGCATTTTCCCCCGGCCCTTGAATGACCCTGGGCCCCTGGGTGGGAAACTGTTTAAGCACCGGCCGGGAGTTTTTATAGGAACAATGCTCAGACCACATGACCGAAAACATCCCTAATTCCGTGAAAGTGGGAGTGCGTTTGAGGATCCGCTTAACCGTTGCATATTCCCTGGCCGTCAGACCGTGTTCTTTCACCAGGGCGGGGGTGATGTCAGGATCCCCCGCCCAGGCCGCGGGCCTGGCTGGTGTATTCGTTTTTCTTTTTTTTCCTGCCGCCTGTGTTACAGCCATCTGCCCTCCACCCTCTTCGCTTTCCGGAGACGCTGCCCCTGGGCGCGTGCACCCGCCGGACGCAGTTCCCGGCCTTCAACTCCACCTGATTCTCACGAGTGTCCAGACGGCGATCAAGCCGTCTCGCCAACGGATTTTTTTTCCTTCGGCAATGGAACGGGGTAAATATGAGATTGGGATCTCAAGAATGGGAATTCCTTTTTTTAAAACCTTGGCGGTCACCTCAGGGCAGAAATCAAAACCCTCGGCGGTCAAGGCCAATTCCCGGAGCACGGATGTCAAAAATACTTTGTACCCTGTAGCCGTGTCGGTCATTCTAGCACCGTAGAGCCAAGAGGTCAACCAGGATAGAAATCGCCCGCCGAGGTAAAACCGCCAGTTGGAGATGCCAAAAGAACGCCCTGTGCGTGCGCCCAACAGCCGGGAACCGTAAACCACCGAGGCTTTTCCCTCCTGTATCGGTTTGAGCAGGGCAGGATACTCCGTGGGATCGTATTCCAGATCCGCATCCTGCACGATGATCACTTCCCCCCTGGCTTGCGCCAACCCGGCGCGCAAGGCGGCGCCTTTGCCGCGGCCCGGATGCAGGCGCAATACCTTCACGCCCGTTACCGAGGCGGCCAATTCCGCCGTTGCGTCTGAGGATCCGTCGTCGATGACGATGATTTCACCGGTAAAAAATTCAAATTCGCACAAAACCCGGTGCAAGACCTCCACAATGGTGTTTTGTTCATTGCGTGCAGGAATGAGTACCGTTACTGTCACTGCGGCTCCTTTCGGCACAAAAGATGAAGCTTGTCGCGTGGATTCACATACAACACCCAAGGGAGGCCGCCGCATATGCGCAACAGCCTCCGGGCAAACCGCGCCGGCAAATACAGCCAGCCGTCTCCCGGCTGGAAACGCGACAAAGCAAAATCCAAGCTGGCATATTTCCCTGCCCAGCCGCGGTACAGGGGTTGCAATCCAAAGGCTGTGAGCATTGTCTCCAGCTGGCGCCTGGTGAAAAAATAGAGATGCTCCTGCGGCTTTTTCAATTCCTCCCAGCGTGCGCCCATCAAGCGTGCCAGCCAGGATCCGGCGTCGGGTATGATGATGGATAAAAATCCGCCTGGCCGCAGCAGGTCCGCCGCCAACCGACAGTCCTGCCGCGGACAGGGCGAGTGCTCCAGATAATCCCAAAATGTAATCACATCCACACTTCCCGGTTTCCAGTTCATCTCGGCCAAGGTCCCGGCCATGATTTTCATTTGGACCGCGGCAGCCGCATGGGAACGTGCATATTCGGACCATTCCACTCCCCAGGCGTCCCATCCCATGGCCGAGGCTTCCTCCAATAAAAAACCGCCAGCGCATCCCACGTCCAACAGGCGTCCCGGCGGTCGTGTCCAGCCCGTTATTTTCCGCAGCCGCCGCCTGAAGGTGCGCTTGATATTGGCTGCATCCCCAAAATAATCCCCATACCCCCGCTCCACGGAATCCGCGCTGGACCAGTAATGCCGGTCATAGTATGTCCGCAAAACCGCGTTTTTCAACCGTGGGTCAACGCGTAAAACGCCGCAGTGCGGGCATTTGACGATGACAAAATCCCTGACTTTGTACTGCGGTTGCGCCGGCGGAGCGGCGCCGCAGATGTCGCACGGCTTGGATTCCAATTCAGCGGGATCGGGGACAAGTGTCCGCAACACAGGATTAGGGTTTCCTCTCCGCGGATTTTTCCAGCTGATCGCATAAGGATAAATTTTTCCTCGCCATTTCCATGTGCGGATCCACCTCCAGGGCCGATTGGAAGTAATGCCTGGCTTTGGTTGTTTCCCCTTTTTCCAGATGAAGCGCACCCATGGTGTTGTAGGCGTTGGCATCCAGTCCGTACAGGCGGTCGGCGGTCTCAAACATGTCCCGGCTTTGTTCCCGGTCGCCCCGTTGCCAGTAAAACCACCCCAGCTGCAAATAGGGCAAATACCAATCCGGGGCCAGGGCGGCAATGCGCATCCAGGCGGCACGGGCGTCCTCTTCCTTCCTGTCATACATGGCCGCAACCGCCCGGTTGTAATGGCTGCCGATGGTATTCACGGTTTCCGTATCATAGGTAAACAACGGACGCCCGCGTTTGATCGTATCCCCCTCCGCCGGGACCTCCCTGATCTCCAGCAGCTCCTGCTGCTGATTGATGTCGGTTATGCGCCGCAAATATCTGGCCAGCAATACCTGCAGGCGCTCCACCGCACCCTTATCCCAACGGTAGGGCTCATACCCGCGGGTGCGCACGGCTTCCTGATGGTGGATGAATACATGCGTATACCCTTGAGACCGCCAGTGCCGCCACACTGTCGCCGCATCCGCGGCGGCGGCGATGTCTTCTATGAAAGGATTGTAATCATAGACCGTGGCCGCCGTGGCCGGCCGACGAATGTAAAAAGACCGCGTCTCTCCAACGATAAGCACTTTAACCGGTCCGGGCAGTTGGTTGATGATGCGCGCAAGCGCGGTATAACTGTTCATCAACATGCGGTTTAAATACGCCTCCCGGCTTTCCAGTCCCAGAAAAATGCCAGCCGGATCCTTGTGCGGCATGAGAATGCTGGTGGTTTCCCCCCAGGCCCACAGGATGAGGCCGATTACCGTCAGGCGCACGGCCAAGCCCGCCTTATTGCTCCACCCATCCGTCTTCTGCAATGCCCAGGCCCCCAGAATGCCGGCCAGGGGCAAAATAGGAATCAGGTACCGGGTAATACGCGTCTGCAAAGACCAAACCAGCGTTGCCAGGAAGGCAACGATGAAAAAAAGACGCAAACTGGGCGGGCCGCGGCGCCATCCCAGTCCCGCCAGCAGGAACCCCGGAAGCATGAAAAGATACACTGTGCCGATGTACGAATTGCTCGTGGCCGCAAAAAAGGAAAGATCCCACGGCTGCAGCAGAAATTGCTTCCACGTGCGCCGGTTAAACTCCCGAAACCCCTCCATTTGTTGCCGCATTTTATCCGGATGGATGTTTTTACTAGGTATATACTGGTATAAAAAAGGGTAGACGGGATTGCCGGTGAAAACCAGGTTTTTGACGAACCAGGGGAGCAGGAGCAGCAGTGTTCCGCCGGCGATAAGCAAGGCGTTTTTCAAAAGCATTTTCCACTTTCTTTCTCCGTGATAAAAACGATACAGCCATGCCGTGAGCAACCCGGGACCCAGCATGAAAACAGTGTTGTATTTGCATCCCAGGGCCGCACCGGCCAGAATGCCGGCCAATACCGCCGTCCTTTTCCCGGCGCGGTTCAATCCCCAATCCAGCCCCGCCATGAATGCCAGTATTGCAAAAAAAGCAGCCCCCACATCCACTCCGGAGACCTGCATATTCATGCTGACCACCGGCGTGCTGATGAATATCCCCGCAGCCCACAAACCGGCCCGCCGTCCGAAAAAGCGCCGCGCCAGCGAAAATACGGACAATGCAGCCAGCAGGCCCAGGGTGGCGTGCAGCAAGCGGCACAGGCCTGCATCGGATATCAGCAGACTCCAGGTGTACAGCATCTCTATGTTCATCGGCAAATTGGAGAAAAATACCGTAGGCCGATAATGGATGGCATGGGCTAAAATCCACTGCTCCGGTACTGCCAGATGATAGACCAGGGAGTCAAAAAATGTCTCCGGCACCGGAAGCATGATGGCGTTCAGAAAGAAAAACCCCCCCACCGCCACGATAAACAACCGGTCCACCGCCGGGCTTTTGCCCCAGAGCCAGCCAGTCCGCGGTATAAATTCACGGTGCCGCGGCCAAAGCCACCATATGCCAAAGGAAGTCCCGGCCAAAAGCATCATTCCAAACAGCCAGGCGTACAATGCGCCGGCCATGCCCATGAAATAGACCGTCAGGGACAACAGGATCAATCCCAGCGCAAAGGAATACAAAACCTCATCCAGACGGCTTGGCGCCTGCTTAAAGAAGCGGTGCAGAACCCATTGTCCCAACGCTTGGGCGGTAATGAGAAAACAGGTGAGCAAAAGAAGGTTTTTCAGAAGGCCCAGCCAATGGGCCGCAAAGGATGAGAAAGCCGGGAAAGAAAAACGCTGCCAGGAAAAAAGAAGCGCAATGGCCTTCCAGTGCCAGGGAAAATGCACTGTCGTCTGCCAGGCAATCACCATGATCCAGCCGGCCAGCAGAATAAACCCCAACCCCCGGTATGCGGGCTGGCTACGCCCGGCAGCAGGGTGCGTTTTGATAGCCACGAACCGTCAATCCCTCTCTTTTGGTTTATAGCACCGTATGGACGCTGGCGAGCAGGGATCGGAATATTTTCAGCCCGTCCATCGATCCCATCTCTGGCTCCATGCACCTCTCGGGATGAGGCATCATCCCCAGCACGTTCCCCTCTTCATTGCATATGCCGGCGATGTTGTCGACCGAACCGTTGGGATTTGCATCCGCAGTCACCTGGCCGTCGCTGTCGCTGTAGCGGAAGATGATTTGTTTGCGTGCCCGCAAGCGTGACAACGTGGCAGGGTCGCAATAATAATTTCCCTCCCCGTGGGCGACGGGGATGCGCAGCACAGTGCCCGACGGGATATGCCGGGAAAAGGGCGAGCCTGGGGATGCCACGGATAAAAAAACATACTTGCAGATAAAGGTCAGGGTGCGGTTACGCAGCATAGCGCCCGGCAAAAGCCCGGCTTCCAGCAAAATTTGAAACCCATTGCAGATGCCGATAACGGGTTTGCCGCTGTGGGCGTGTTTGCGCACCCCGGCCAGCACCGGTGAAAAGCGGGCGATGGCGCCGGTACGCAGATAATCCCCGTATGAAAACCCGCCGGGCAGAATCAGGCAATCGACCGGCGGCATTTTTTTTTGCCCGTGCCAGATAAAGGTCACCGGTTGCCGGAGAACATCCCGTACCACCGCGTAACAATCATGGTCGCAATTGCTGCCCGGGAAAACCACTACGCCGAACTTCACGCCGACCTCTTCCCTTCACGGTTGATTTTGAGGTGATATTGTTCGATAACTGGATTTACCAACAATTTTTCGCACATGCGCCTGGCCTGTTTTTCCACTTCCGTCCGGTGCAACCCGGGGATGAAATGGAGGCGGAAATACTTGCCCAGGCGCGCACCCGTCAGGCTGGTGTAGCCCATGGAATGCAAGGCCCGCTGCACGGCCGTGCCCTGGGGATCCAGCACGCTTGCCTTCAAGGTTACGAATACTTCAACAATCCAGCCTTTATTCTTGAGCGGCATCCTTTACGCTCCTCCCGGCCCTTGTGCGGGACGCATCATCCTCTTGCTTTTACGCGCCCAATGCCCATCCGTTTGAATATTTTCTCTATGTGTTTCGTGTGATATTGTATATCAAAACATTTTTGTATGTCGCCGCTCTTTAAAAACTTTGATATCTCCTGGTCTTTGCGTAAAAGCTCGCGGAAATGTATTCTTTTTTCCCAGGCTTTCATGGCCAAGGTCTGAACCTTGCGATAGGCGTCATCCCGGGACATGCCTTTGTTCACCAACGCCAACAGGACCTGTTGCGAGTGAATCAAGCCGAAAGTCAGATGGAGATTCTGTTGAATATTGCGGGGGTACACCACCATGTGCTCCAGCACCTGGGTCATGAGTTTGCACTGGTACTCCAGGGTCGCAGTCGCATCCGGAAGAATAATGCGTTCCACGGAGGAATGGGAGATGTCCCGCTCGTGCCACAAAGACATGTTTTGCAGGGCAGTCAGGGCATATCCGCGCTGCAACCGCGCCAGCCCGCTGATACGCTCGCATAAAATGGGGTTCCGTTTATGCGGCATGGCTGACGAGCCTTTTTGTCCCCTGGCAAAAAACTCCTCGACTTCCCTCACTTCGCTGCGGTGGAGATGACGGATCTCAACGGCGATGTTTTCCAGCGTGCCGCTGA
Source organism: candidate division FCPU426 bacterium (assembly GCA_016929575.1). Classification (GTDB taxonomy): domain Bacteria; phylum Oederibacteriota; class JAAXVQ01; order JAAXVQ01; family JAUVAV01; genus JAFGIQ01. Next base: position 865 of record JAFGIQ010000192.1, on the reverse strand, counting down.
TTTGCGCCAGCACACACAAGTAGTCCGCATGCCGGTCCCTGGAAACCACCTGGGTGGCCGGCACTTCCGGTTCAAGCTCCAGTCTTTGCGACACCCGGGTTTCCACGCGCGGATCTTGATTGGCATACGTACCCACTGCTCCGGACAGTTTGCAAACCTCCACGGCCCGGCGGGCGCGGCTAAAACGTATGCGCTGGCGCCTTACCTGGGCCAGGAATACTGCCAGCTTCAGACCCAGGGTGATGGGTTCGGCGTGTACGCCATGGGAGCGTCCGATCATGACCAACTGCTGGTATTTTTTTGCCTGCCGGGTCAGAACTGTTTCCAGGCGCTGCAGTTGTTTATCAATCAAATCCGAGGCTTCGCGCAATCTCAGCGATTGTGCCGTATCCACCACGTCGGATGAGGTCAAGCCAAAATGGAGATACCGCCCGGCGGCTCCCATGGACTCGGCTGTAGAGGAGACAAAAGCAATCATGTCATGATTGGTGGTTTTTTCAATTTCAGCCGCGCGCCGGGGGTTGATGCGGGCTTTATTTTTCATCTGCCGATAGATTTTTTTAGGAATGATACCCAAATTGGCCTGTGCTTCCGCCACCGCCAATTCCACGGTCAGCCAGGTTTCCAATTTACGCGTTTCCGACCAGATAGCAAGCATTTCTTGGGAAGTATACCGTTCGATCATCTTTATCAAACCTCTTTTTTTTTATCTTTTCATTCCGAGAGGAAACAAGGCCGGTCCGGAAAATGGTTGGGTTTTTTAGATTATTACCGGCGCATTATACCCGGCAATAGTATCCCAGCCTATAAAAAAGAGGTTGCATTATAACGAAAAACAAGGGGGATGGTCAAGGTATTTTCACTT
>JAFGIQ010000191.1 GCA_016929575.1 candidate division FCPU426 bacterium | reverse complement strand
GGGAGCGGCTGCCCTTGCCCCCCTTTCCCCTCTCGCCTCTCCCCTGCACCGTTTTTCGCGGAGCGAAAAACTGGCTGCCGACTCAGGGATCGAACCTGAAACCCCCTGATCCAGAGTCAGGTGCTCTTCCAATTGAGCTAGTCGGCAATTTTCAAAACCCACGTTGGCTTCCCGACCCGGAAGATATGCGACCGGGCTAATTCTATAAGATGCCTGCCGCTTTCATTCCTGAAGCCAGGCGGCGCAAAACCTTTTCCTTGCCCATTTTTTCCATGATCTCAAACAGCCCGGGCGACTGCATGCGGCCTGTCAGGCAGACGCGCAGCGGATGCGCCAAAGCACCGAATTTCACCTGTTTTTCTTCGATGAAATCCTTAAATAGCGCCTCCAAATTTGAAACGGAAAAGGATTCTACCATGCTCAATTTTTCATGTAAAGATTTAAATAACCCCGGATTTTCTTTCATGCCGGCCAGCATGTTTTTGGATTTTTCATCCAGCGCTTCCAGCTTCGGCTCGCGGAAAAAATATTCCACCTGTTGCGGGAGTTCGGACATGAGCTTGAATTTTTCCCTCACGACTCCTGCTGCTGCCGTGGCCATGACCTGTTCTTCCTGCGTGGGATTGTTTCCAACGAGGCCTGCTTTTTTAAGCTCGCACCTGGAGCGTTCATTATACAGGTCAGTCTCAATATTGCGGATATAGTGGCCGTTCATCCACAGCAGTTTTTGCGGGTCAAACACCGCCGGATTTTTGCTCACTTTTTCCAGCGAAAATTTTTCGATCAGCTCGTCCATGGAAAACAGCGTGGTTTTGTCGTCAAAAGACCATCCCAGCAGGGCCAGGTAATTGACCAGGGCCTCCGGCAGATACCCTTGCTCCGCATAGGCGCCGACAGAGGTGGCTCCGTGCCTCTTGGACAAGCGGGTTTTGTCCGGCCCCAGAATCATGGGCACATGGGCAAATTCAGGCAGAGGCGCTCCCAGGGCCTGATACAGGCAGATTTGGCGCGGAGTATTGGAGAGGTGATCGTCGCCCCGGATAATATGCGTGATCTCCATGGCTGCATCATCCACCACCGCCGCAAAATTGTAGGTCGGCAGGCCGTTGCTGCGCACAATGACAAAATCATCCAGAGTGCTGTTGTCAAAAACCACGCGCCCGCGGATACAATCATTGATGATTGTTTCCCCGGTTTGGGGGGTTTTAAAGCGGATGGCATAAGACGCGCCCGGCGCGATGCGCTGCCGGGCCTGCTCCGGCGACAGGGCCCGGCAGGTGCCGTCATACTTGGGCTGCCCGCCCTGGGCCAAAGCCGCCTGCCTTTTGGCTTCCACTTCTTCCGGGGAACAAAAACAAAAATAGGCCTTGCCCTGTTCCAACAGTTGCAGGGCTTTGCTTTCATACATCTGCAGGCGTTCACTCTGGCGGTAGGGTCCGAAATCCCCGCCCGTTTCCGGGCCTTCGTCCCAGGTCAAACCCAGCCATTGCATGTCCGCCAGAATCATTTGCACGGAGTCTTCGCTGCTGCGCGCCTGGTCGGTATCTTCCAGCCGCAGAATAAAAACCCCGTTTTGCTGTCTGGCGAATAAATAATTAAAAAGCGCGGTGCGCGCCCCCCCGATGTGTAAATGCCCTGTGGGCGAGGGTGCAAAGCGCACGCGGACAGGCGTTTTCATGGTTTCCTCCCCGGAAAACAAAGCCGCCCCCGGCGTCTCCGGGGCGCCTCTTTCAAGCCAGGCACATCCTGGTTTGGCTGACAAGCATCCGCATGTCCGCTATCGATGAAATGTCACCCGCGCCTGCGGGCTTTCCTGCAGAAGAGATGGAACACCCCTTTGTCCGGACAAAAACACCGGCGGAAACGGGGCGACATACTGGTGCTTGTGGTTTTTACTTTTTGCGCGTGGGATCAAACTTGGGGTCTGGTTCGTATTTTTCAAAACCCATGTCGCAATTGCCTTTGAAAATGACACCTTCGGCAATCGCCAGCCGCGGGGTATGAATATCTCCCTGCAACTGACCGGTGGGCATGATCTCCAAACGCTTGGCCGCATGGACGTTCCCGGTGACTTTTCCGGAAACCACGACCGCTTTGGCGGTGATATTGCCCTTGATTACCCCTTTTTCACCTATAATGACTCCTTCTTCACTGCTTACATTCCCTTCAATTCTTCCGTCAATGCGAATACTCCCCTTGGCATTGATCTGCCCCTTGAAATCAGATCCGGCGCCCAGGATAGTATCCACGCCCCTTGTTTTATCGTCAGTCATGTAGTATGGCTCCAGGTTTATTTTTTAAGATATTTGAGGGGATCTACAGGAACGCCGTTCGTGCGGATTTCATAATGCAGATGCGGTGCAGTCGAACGGCCGGTTGATCCGATAAAGCCTATCACTTGTCCCCGGCGGACACGCTGGCCAATATTCACCAAAATTCTCTGGCAATGCCCATAGCGCGTTGAAAAACCATAGCCGTGGTCCACAACAATGAGCTTGCCGTATCCGCCTTCCCAGCCAGTGTAGGTGATAACCCCGTCTGCCGGGGCTTTGATGGAAGTCCCCTCTTCGTTGGCGATATCCAACCCCTGATGGAAAGTCGTTCCTTCGAAGAAAGGCGAGTTCCTCATGCCAAACCGCGAAGTGATCCAGCCCCTGACAGGCCAGTCGGCCGGAGTGCTGGCCAACAGGGAACGCTGGGTGGCAATGTATTTTTTCAACTCCTGATAGCTTTCAATCTTTTCCTGGGCATCCTTGCGTAAAAAAGTCAGGGAAGAGGCGAATTCATTCGGGGTTAAGGTGGCGCGGTTGTTGAGGTTTTTCATCAGATTAACCTGATCAACCGGTGAAGGGCCCCCCTCGCCCGTGAATTGCAGTAATTCATTTTTATTCTTCATTTTCAACATTGCCCGCAATTCGTCTTCAATTTTGGCCACGCGCTGAAAAGCCTCGTGTGTTCTGGCCAATTCTTGAACAAAATATGCGTTTTTTTCGGTCAATTGGATGTTTGCCCGGCGGGTCAATTCGTAATTTACGTGGCGGGTCATGATGAAGGAAGAAGCGCCTATGGCAATGAGACAAATAAAACCAAGGAATAAAAGAGTAATAGAAGAAATCCGCAGTGAGTAAACCTGATGCTCATCATGCGGAACAAACATCAATGTCACGTATTTCTTTTTCTTTCCGGCCAATTTTGCCATTTGCCCTCACCACAGAATATTAACGGCACGTTTCTCCAAATTTTAATATAACAATTAAAAAAAAAAATGTCAATTATTTTGTCAGTATTCAAACATTGAAAAGATTGCATGCCATGTTCCCGGCCATAGGGGCAATACCGAAAAACGCTTATTTTGTAGGTCTATTCTAACAAGAAATGCTGAAATCCTATGGGCGGAAGCTTGATTATCTCAATAAAGAAAGAATGCGATCAAGATCCTCTAATGAATAATATTCAATTTCTATTTTACCCTTTTGCGCATTGCGCGGCAGGACGCGAACTTGCGTCCCCAGCTTACGGCGTAATTCTTCCTCCAATTGGCGCGTGTGCGGATCTTTTATCTCCGTCTTTTTAATACGCTTGCCTTTGGTCAGGATTTCCGGTTTCAGGCCCGTTGCCAGGCGTTCTGTCTCGCGAACGGACAATCCATCCCTGATAATCTTCTCAGCCAGGCGCCCGAGCATGTTCTCATCCGCAATACTCAATAGTGCCCGGGCATGGCCTTCGCTAATAAGGTTTTTTTGGAGCATGTTTTGGACAGCGGTGGGCAGTTTCAACAACCGCAGTGTATTGGCCACCGAAGAACGGTCTTTACCCACTTTTTTGCCCATTTCATCCTGTTTGAGCTTGAATTCTGTAATCAAGCGCTGATAGGCCTTGGCTTCCTCCATGGGGTTGAGATCCGTGCGTTGAATGTTTTCTATCAACGCTATCTCCAGGCATTCACTGTCCTTGAGGTCCCGGATCACCACCGGAATCTGGGCCAGCCCCGCCAATTTTGCCGCCCGCAACCGGCGTTCGCCGGCGACGAGCTCAAAGCGCCCTCCTGGCCGGGGTCTGATCAGCACGGGCTGGACAATGCCTTTTTCGCGGATCGATGCCGCCAATTCATCCAGTTCCCGTGGATCAAAAGCCTGACGTGGCTGATAGGGATTGACGTCTATGTGGCTGATCGAGGCTTCTGCCGGCGTTTTATTATATGCCGCAGCGGTCGTTTCCACGTCTCCGTGCAATGGTATCAATGCTTCCAAACCCTTGCCTAGCGCTTGTCTGCCCATAGGATAACGCCCCTTTACTGCTTTTTATCTGCCCTGGCTCCACTTGCTGCCAGCAATCCGCGCCGCCTTTGGCCTGCGCCAACAGGTGCGCTTCAATTCCCCAACACACTGCCGGCCCCAGGAAAGCTCTCCTGGGCTTTGCCTGCAACCGCCTCGGCCGGCAGCGGCCTCTCATTGCGGGCAAGCACCTCTTCCGCCAATTTCACATAAGCCACTGAACCAAGGCAGCGGCTGTCATACTGCAGAATCGGTTTGCCGAAACTGGGTGCCTCGGATAATTTTACGTTGCGGGGAACGATGGTGTCATACACCTTGTTTTGAAAACGCTTCTTGATCTCCTGCATGACTTGAACCGTTAAATTGGTCCGCAAGTCGCACATGGTCATCAGTACCCCTTCTATCCTCAGATCAGGGTTAAGGCCGTTTTTGACCAACAGAATCGTGCGCAGGAGCTGACCCACGCCGTCCAAAGCGTAGAATTCCCCCTGGATGGGGATAAGCACTGTTTCTGCGGCACAGAGGGTATTGATGGTCAAAAGCCCCAGGGAAGGCGGGCAGTCCACCAAGATATAATCATATCGGGGCCGCACTGGAAGAAGGCCCTGCTTCAACTTGGTTTCGCGGGCAATGACATTAACCAGCTCAATCTCCGCCCCGGACAACTGGATGTTGGCCGGCGCCAGTTGAAGCCTTTCCACCTCTGTCTGGATGGTGACTTCAGCCATGGTTTTACGTTCGATCAGTACATCATATACGCTGTGGGCAAGTTTTTCCTTGTCAAACCCCAGACCCACGGTTGAATTTCCCTGCGGATCCATGTCGATCAAAAGGATTTTTTTTCCCAACTGCGCCAAGGCGGCGGACAGATTGATGGCCGTAGTGGTCTTGCCCACGCCGCCTTTTTGGTTGACTATAGCAATTACTTTGGCCATTGCCTTCCTTTACAAGACCCCGCATGAATAGCAGGTCTGGGAAATACCCGATCAGCGCCTGCCTATGCAAAAGTCAGGCCCGCACCCGCTCACATCCTTCACCGGCGCGCGGGTCTTTCGTCCAGAGTGCAGAAATAAATCCCGGGTATGCCTGGTATGGTAAAACACCTGTGGAATCGTTTCTATATCTGCGGGTAATATGTCAAGAAACAGTAAGAAGTAACATAATTGTCCGGACTTGTAAAGCAAATTATCCGCGCCCGGGCTCCGCTGATGCCCGGCGGTCGATTACTCAAACATTTTTTCAATTTCTGCGCGCAGGACAAAGGGATCGAAGGGCTTGGTAAAGTAAGCAGCTGCCCCCATCTCCCGGCCGAGCTCAATATCCTTCTCGCTGTTGCGTACCGTCAGGAAGACCACGGGAATGTCTTTCAGCTGCGGTTGTGCCTTAATGCGCCTGCATATTTCAAACCCATTTATATCGGGCATCATGATATCCAACAGGATCAAGTCGGGCTGCAAGGTTTCAAGAATTTGGAGGGATTGGGCGCCTGTTGTCGCCTGGATTATTTGATACTTTTTTATATCCAGACTGCGCGTGATCAACAGGGCGATATCAGGTTCGTCTTCAACCACTAAAATGCGTTTTTGAGCCATAAAAGCGCTCCTGAAAATTGCCGCCAGCATTGATAAAGTATAAGTATAGCACATTTATACAGCTTCTGAAATGTATTTTTTATATTTCATTTTCCACACCTTACCCCGGCGGCACCTTCTCATTTGCAACGCGCAGACATTCTTGTCCGAATAAAATTAAAAATCCCCGGTCTGGACATGTTTTTCAATAATGCCATTCCTCTCAGGTCACGAAATGAGGCCGGGCATGCGCCCAGCATGCGCTGGGCAGGCCCGGCGTACTTGTCCGGCGAATGCCGGATGCCGGGGGTTTCGCGGTTGCATATTATAAAATCGCAAACGTTTTCCGGTCAGATAATTATTTTTTATTTTAATGCAATTTTTTGGCAATTTCACGGTCTTAATTAAAAAGGAGATTTTATGTACGCACAGGTGCTCAGCAGTGCTTTATGGGGCATTTCCGCCAAAGTGGTCACCGTGGAAGTCGATGTCAGCCGCGGACTTCCTGCTTTTAACATTGTCGGATTGCCGGATGCTGCCGTCAAAGAAAGCCGCGACCGTGTATTGGCTGCCTTGAAAAACACCCAATTCCTGCTCCCGGCCCGCCGCATCACGGTAAATCTTGCGCCTGCGCATCTGCGCAAGGAAGGCCCTGCATACGATCTGCCCATCGCCCTGGGCTTGCTGGCGGCCAACGGGTATATTCCCCCCCAGGCGCTGGCAGGACATTTGTTTTTCGGCGAGCTTTCCCTTGACGGCCGCATCTGTCCCGTACGCGGTGCTTTGTCCTTGTTGGCCGCTGCGCAAACAGCCAAGATAGAACGCATCATTCTGCCTGCCGGCAATGCCCGCGAAGTGGGGCTCACGCGCCACCTTGTTTTTTTTCCCATGGGCACATTGCTGGAAACCGTCGACTTTTTTCTGGGAAAAACATCCCCCCAGCCTTATTCTCTCGACCATGACGAAATGCAGCTGTCCGCGCAATCCTACGATGTGGATTTTTCCGAGGTGCGCAGCCAGGTGCAGGCCAAAAGGGCCTTGGAAGTCGCTGCTGCCGGTGCCCACAATGTTTTAATGATCGGCCCGCCGGGCAGCGGTAAAACCATGCTCGCCCATCGTCTGCCCACGATTCTTCCTCCTCCCAACTTGACGGAAGCGCTTGAAACCACAAAAATCTACAGCATTGCCGGACTTTTACCGCCCGAAAACGCCTTCCTCAACACCCGTCCTTTCCGTTCCCCCCATCACACGGTCAGCGACGTGGCTTTAATCGGCGGCGGATCGTATCCCCGCCCCGGTGAAGTGTCCTTGGCGCACAACGGCGTGCTTTTTCTGGATGAACTCCCGGAATTTAATAAAAATGCCTTGGAGGTTCTTCGTCAGCCGCTGGAAGAAAACAAAGTTACTATTTCCCGCACAGCAGCGGCGGTCACCTATCCGGCCCATTTCATGCTGCTGGCGGCGATGAATCCCTGCCCCTGCGGGTACTTTACGGACCCGGACAAAGCCTGCAATTGCAGCAGCACCCAAATCCAACGCTATCTGGCAAAAATTTCCGGCCCCCTGCTGGACCGTTTTGACCTGCATTTGGAAGTACCGGCTGTGCGCTATCAGGAATTGGCCCACCCCGTGGACCCTGAACCGTCCCTGGGGATCCGGGAGCGCGTACTGGCTGCACGCGCCATTCAAAAAGCGCGTTATCACGCGCATACCGGAATGCATGCCAACTCCTGCCTGACCCCCCGGTTTATCCGCCATTATTGCCGTTTGCACCGGGAGGGGCAAAATTTACTGCGGGATGCCATCGAAAAACTCGGCCTTTCAGCCCGCGCCTTCCACCGTATTTTAAAAGTGGCGCGCACCCTGGCGGACCTGGATGCCTGCGAAGACATTCAGCTTTCCCATATCAGCGAAGCTGTGCACTACCGAACTTTGGACAAGCGTTACTGGGGCAAAGACGCACCTTTATCCCTCTAGGACTTCATTCCGACACACAGACGCTTGTATTCCGGAAAAGAAATGCGTCACCCTGCACGCAAACTCCCGGATTCTAATATATTGACACGATTGCCTGACTCCAATATGATGATAGGAATTCTTCATTTCCCAAGGAGGAGCAGGCTTAGTGTGAAGACGCAAACGCATCCCCTCGACGGCAACAGCATCCTGGTCAGGATCTGTGATTGGACCAATGCTTTTTTACTGTATCTGGTCATGTTCTCCATACCCCTCTTTTTTATTATTCTCACGCGGGACCAGTTTGAACTGCCCAAGCTGACACTGCTGAGAATCCTGACTGTGCTGATGCTGGGCGTCTGGGGCATACGCATTTTGGCGGCCGGCCGCTTCGATTTCCGCCGCACCCCCCTGGATGTGCCCATTGCTGTCTGGTGCATCTTGCAGATCCTGACCACTTTCATCTCCGTCTCGCCCTATGTTTCCTACCGGGGGGAATACGAGAATTTCCGGGGCCTGCTCACCGTGCTGAATTATCCGGTGCTGTACTATATCGCCGTGCACTTCATCCGTTCCCGCATTCAAATCCAGCGTTTGTTTTTTGTCATTCTGCTCACCGGTCTGATCACCACCGTATATGGGATCGCCCAATTTTTCGGTCTGGATTTCATTGCCTGGAATCCAACCTCCATTGCCCCTGGCCGCTATTTTTCTTCCTTGGGCAACCCCAATTTTTTGGCCTCCTATTTGGCGATGGTCATGCCCATCATCGTTATTTTCTTCATCGAAACCGCATCGCGTTTTCGCAGAATAATACTGTTTGTCTGTTTTATTGTCATGTATACGGCCCTGCTGGGAACCTGGAGCCGGGGCGGATTTCTCGGATTGCTTGCCGCTTTGGGTGTACTGGCGGTATTTGGCCTGCTGCGTGCCTATCGCGCCATCAAGTGCAAGGCGGAGGCCCAACAGCTTGGTGTTTCTGCCATGGCCGGACGTTTTTTACGCCAGCATAAAAGCTGGGCGTATCTGATAGGAATAATGATGGCGATCCTTATATCCATCTCCGCCACGTATGGTAAAAACCACATGTTTCGCATGGCCGACACCATCGTCCACCTGAAGAGCGCAGTGGGTGTGTCCCGTTTTCACATTTGGGGGCCTGCGCTGGGCATGATCCGTGACTACCCGCTGCTCGGGACCGGACTGGATACCTTTAAAACCGTCTTTCCCCGTTATGCCACACCCGATTTTGCCGTCATCGACGGCGCCAATGTCTCCTCCCGCACGGCCCATAATGAAATCCTTCAGGTATTGTCCACCCAAGGCATCATCGGGATGATTATTGTGGTCTGGCTGACAGTGGTGATCCTGCGCACTTGGTGGGCGGCCTATCGCTCAAGCCAGGACCGCTGGCAGGACCGTTTGTTTTTGGTGGGACTGTTGGCGGGCTGGACCGCCTATTCGGTACAAAACCTTTTTTCCTTTGGCGTGGTTTCCATCGACACCTTCTATTGGCTGATCCTGGCATTGATCGTGCTTTTGCAAAACCCGCCGGACAAACAGATCCAGCTGGCCCCGGCGCAAGCTCCCGAAACCAAGCCAAAAGGTCTGCTGGGCGCTCTGGCCCCTTTTCGCCCCCTGCTCATGCTGGCGCTTGCGGCCTTGGCGTTTTTTATATCCTGGCGTACATTTCAAAGTGCGCTGGCGGATTACGCCTACAATCTGGGAACCATTTACCGCCTGCAGTCCATGTGGGATCACAGCCTGTTTGCTTTTTCCAAAGCCGCGTCCTTAACCCCGACCGAAGTCAAATATGTGGTATACCGGGGATTGGCCTACGAGGAAAAATCCAAGCAGGCGGCGGAAAACCAGCGCCTGCCCTTGATCCTGGAGGCGATCAAAGCCTATCGCCGGGGAGTGGAAATGAATCCAACCAACGCCTATTACCTGGGCAATTTGGGAAGGGCGTATGCGCTGGCCTTTGCTTTTGATCCGCAAAACCAGGAGTATTACAAAGAATCCGTTTTTTATTATCAGGAGGCCATCCGTTTCGCCCCGGTCACCGTGCTTTTTTATCAAAATCTGGCCATGACCCATCTCTCCAACCAAAAAGAGAAGGAGTTTGGCGACGTCATTCAAAAGCTGGCGGCCTTTGACCCGGTCGAAGCCGCCCGTCTGGAATTCGCTGCCGGCAACACCTACTACAACATCAATGCGCTGGAAAAAGCCAGGGAATGGTACCAGTCTGCGCTCCGCCATCACCCGCAGTATGTGGAGGCATATTTTAACCTGGGTGTCACCTGCGCCCGGCTGGCGGATATCCCGCAGGCCGTTTTGCAATGGCAAAAGGCCCTGGAACTCAATCCCCGCTTCACCCCCGCGCAACAGATGCTGGAGCGGTATCATTCCGATCCCCGTTCCCAAATAGGCCATGTCATCATGAATGCGCCTTAGCGCCGCAGCGGCCGCGCACTTTTTTTTGTGTGTTCAGGAAGGCGCTTGCCGCGGCGTTGCTTTTTTAACCGTACTTTCAATCCGGGTGCAGTTGGAAGCAAACAATCCTTGCAGCTCCTCCAGCAGATGCACGTCCATCGTCACGCCGAAACGGTCCGGCAGCTGTTCGATGATTTCCCCATGATGTTCAGTAGCCACATGCAGCCAGACAGGCGTCGCGCCGCTATGCTTGAGCAGAATGTTTTTCAGCGTTTCCAACTGCTCCACGCCTGCCGTCAGCGGCAGATGGAGGTGCAGTTTTTTGGTCAATCGGGCGTAGGCGTGGCTTAAAGGCACAATGTCCATGGCTACAACTTTACTGTCGTCGCCGCTGCGGTCCAGGCGTCCAACGACAAACAGCATGGCATCCTTCACCAAATAGGTTTTATGACGCCCCAAAAGATCCGGCCAGACAATGACTTCCGCCAAGCCTTCGCCGTCGTCCAGGGAGAAGCGGAGCATGGGCTCCTTGCGCTTGGTCAGGCTGTGCTTTACTCCCACGACCTCCCCGCCAATAATCAACTGTTGTCCTTCATTGAGGCTGCCAAGGCTTTGGGTGGTGACTGTTTTGAAGTGATCCAACAATTCCTGAAACTCGGCCAAGGGATGCCCGGACAGGTAAAATCCCAGGACCTCTTTTTCATGGATCAGCCGCTCGCGTTCGTTTTCCGCCGCAGGGCTGACACCGTTCTCCGCGGGTGCGGCCGCCACGGCTGCTTCAAACATGGGCATCTGTCCTAATTGTTTGTCCGCCTGCCATCTCTGCGCAGCCGCCATCACCGCCGGCAATTCGCCCAGCAGTTGGCCCCGCGGCCTGCCGGTGAAGTCCAAAGCACCGGCTTTGATCAGGCTTTCCACCACCCGGGAGTTGGCGGTCCGGCTGTCCACACGGGTGCAAAAATCCTCCAAGGAGGAGAAAGGACCGTTGTCTTCACGCTCCTGGCGAATGAGCCGGGCGGCACCAGCCCCGACATTGCGGATGGCAGCCAGGCCGTACTGAATCTCCCCCTTATCCGCCGCAAAACGGTCGCTGCCCTGGTTGATGTCCGGCGGAAAAACGGTCAATCCCATGCGCCGGCATTCGGCGACGTATTGCGCCACTTTGTCCGTGTTGCCCATTTCATTGGAAAGCAACGACGCCATGTAGGATATCGGATAATTGGCCTTTAAATAGGCGGTGTGGTAGGCCAATAGGGCATACGCCAGACTGTGGGATTTGTTAAAACCATACTCGCCAAACCGGGCCATATGGTCGAAAATGGTTTCGGCCACTTCACGCCCAATCTTTTTTTCCCCGGCCCCGCGGATGAAATTATCCCGCTGCTGTTCCATACTCTCCGGATTTTTTTTGCCCATAGCCCGGCGTAAAATATCCGCCTGCCCGTAGGTGAAACCTCCCAGGGTCACCGCAATTTGCATCACCTGCTCCTGGTAGACGATGGTACCATAGGTCTCCCGCAAGATGGGTTCCAGGGCCGGATGTGCATAGCGAATGGGAACCCTGCCTTGTTTGCGGAGAATATAGTCGTCAATGATCGCCATGGGACCCGGGCGATAAAGCGCAATTAAAGCGCAGATTTCCTCCAACGAACGCGGCCGCAGGCGCTTGAGCAGGTCCCGCATGCCTGACGATTCCAGTTGAAAAATGCCGGCGGTCTGGCCTTCGGCCAGGAGGTCAAAAGTCGCGGCGTCCTCCAAAGACACCCGCTTTAAATCAACGTCTTGCCGGGTTTGTTCCCCGATCTCCCGCAGCGCATCGGTGATAATGGTTAATGTGCGCAGGCCCAAAAAATCCATTTTCAACAGACCCAGGCGTTCCAGGGATTCCATGGCATACTGCGTGGTCAAGGTGGAACCCTGTTCCGCCTCTCCCCCTCCTTCACCGCTGCGCCCTGTTTTGGTGCGGCATAAAGGCACCATGTCCATGAGGGGGTCTTTGGAAATGACCACGCCCGCGGCATGCGTTGACGCGTGCCGCACCTGTCCTTCCAGGACATGCGCGATATCCACCAGTTCATGCACCCCGGCGTCCGAGTCGTATTGGGCCTTTAATTCCGGAACCTGCTCCAAAGCCCGCGCCAGGGTCATCTCCGGCGTTTGGGGGATCAGTTTCGCCAGTTTGTCGACTTTATCATAGGGATGGTCCAGCACTCTGCCCACGTCCCGTACGGCCGCCCTGGCCGCCATCGTGCCGAAAGTGATGATCTGGGCCACGTTTTCCTGGCCGTATTTGCGCGTCACATAACGAATGACTTCCTCCCTCCCGGTATCGGAGAAATCCACGTCGATGTCCGGCATGCTGATACGCTCCGGATTGAGGAAGCGCTCAAAGATCAAGCCGTAGCGCAACGGGTCTATTTCGGTGATATCCAGGAGGTAGGCGGCCAAAGAACCGGCCACCGAGCCGCGGCCCGGACCCACGGGTATGTGCTCTTGCCGGGCAAAATGGATAAAATCCCAGACAATTAAAAAATAAGCCGCATACCCCATCTTTTTAATCACTTCCAGCTCATGCCGCAGGCGGTTTAAAACTTCAGGCTGGGGTTCTTTATACTTGCTGGCCAAACCCTCCTGGCACAACCATTCCAAATAGCCGTCCAGCCCGTGCTCGGACTCAGCCGGCACTCCGGCCGGAATGCGGGTTTTTACCTCTTCCGGTATCGGATAATGCGGCAGTTGAATCCTGCCGGTGGGAATTTCCAGGTTGCAGCGGTTGGCGATTTCTGTGGTATGATGCGCAGCTTCCGGCTGTTCGTAAAACACGGATTCCATCTCCGCGCCGGATTTCAGGTAAAATTCCTGGGTAGGCAGGCGCAGACGCTGCTCGTCCGTCAGGCGGGTCGCGGTCTGCAGACAAAGCAGGACTTCATGGGCCAATGCATCCTCCCGCCGCAGGTAATGCACGTCATTGGTGGCCACCAGCGGCAAACCCAAATCCCGCGACAGGTCGATTAAACCGCGGTTGACCGCTCCCTGCGCGCCGAGATTTTGGTCCATCATTTCAAGGTAAAAATCACCTTTCCCGAAAATCTGGGCATATTCCTCCGCCACCTGCCGGGCCAGGGGCATCTCCCCTTTTTGGAGGCACATGGGTATTTCCCCCTGCAGGCAAGCCGACAGACCAATCAGACCTTGGGTGTGTTTGGCCAGCACTTCTTTGTCAATCCGCGGCCGGTAATAGAATCCCTGTAAAAAACCGATGGAGGAAAGGGCCACCAGGTTTTGATACCCTTGGTAATCCTTGGCCAGCAGGGTAAGATGATAGGCCGCGTCTTTCATGCCATGGTTGCTGCGCTTGTCCAGGCGGGAACTGCTGGCAATATACGCTTCCATGCCTATGATGGGCTTGATGCCGTGTTTCAAACAGGCATGATAAAACTCAATGGCGCCATACAGGGCACCGTGATCCGTAATGGCCAAAGCGGGCATTTTCAGCTCCCTGGCCCGCTGAATCAAGGCGTCGATGCGGCAGGCGCCGTCCAAAAGCGAGTATTCCGTATGTACATGCAGGTGGACAAAATTAGTGAAAGGCATACTATTTTTCCTTTTGTATTGTAAAACAACGATCAGCAGGACTCTATTGACAGATCACGGTCTGCAGTCATGCCTGGCAAATAAAACTCCGCTGTTTTCCCATCGCCTTGCGGACAAGGACCCATGCCGGATACTCTCACTGCCTGCTTTGATATCATTCCTTGTGCATCATGCTGTTGCCATCCTATTGCCAACCTCAGCACCGGGTTATTTTACAATTCCCGGCTTGAGAATGGTACCTTTTTTACCTGTTCGTTGGCGCATACTATTGCCCCCCCTTTGCCGTCCCCAAAACCCCTCTTTTGGCTTCCTGCCAGTAAAACTGGACAACAGAAGGCCAATTCCGGCTAAAAACACATTATAGATATGTAGTGCTATCATCGCCGGATCTGGCCGAATCTATTAATTCCCTAATTTGCCTTAATAGGATGCGGTGGACAGTCGAAAATAACAAGAGCATGATATGAGAAGCAGCCATGGGCTGCTTACCCCGGAGGATATGTGCATTCCTCCGCTCTTTTGGCGTTTTGCTTTATAACACAAGGGAAAACATCGTCGCACACCTTGACGCATACCATGGGGGAGCCTTCTGGTCAGTTGACCCTGGACTATCAGAGTATTTTATTTCAAGGAAAGCTGGTTGCATAACATGTTTTCACATAAATATCGTTTTGGACGGCAACCGGTTTTTACCCTTTCGATGCTGGCATTTGTCTTTTCCTGGGCCGGTTGTGCACTGAAAACCCCCGAAATATTTCACGTGGGCATCTTGTCCGGTTTAAACTTTACAGCCAAGGTTGGTGATGGCTTTAAAACCAAAATGACCGTGTTGGGCTATGTGGAAGGCAGAAACATCATTTATGACCACCAAACAACCGATTTTGACATAACGATGTATAAAATGATTCTCAACAGATTTGTTCACGAGCAGGTTGATCTGATCTTCGTCTTTCCCACCGAAGCCACCCAGGAGGCCAAAGCGGCCGTCCAAGGGTCAAGGATCCCGGTGGTTTTTGCCATTGCCAACATTGAAGACACGGGTTTGGTTGAAAGCGTGCGCGCACCGGGCAATAATATCACCGGGGTTCGTTATCCTGGTCCTGATATCGCCCTGCAGCGTTTTGAAATCCTGCGTGAGTTGGCCCCGCGCGTCAAACGCATCCTGATACCGTATCAGCGCGGCTATCCCATCGTTTCCAGCCAGTTGGATGCATTGCGTCCGGTGGCAGCCGCAGCCGGCATAACCTTGGTGGAAGCGCCTGCCGCGGACAAAGAGGAATTGGCCGGCCTTCTTGCCGCGCGCACTGCCGCCAAAAACATAGGCGTGGATGCCATACTGGCTTTGGCCGAACCTCTTTTTGTAACTTCGGATGCCTTTGTGGTCATGGCCGCGTTCGCGGATCGCCACCATATTCCCATTGCCGGGGCCTTAATGATGGCGGAAGGCCACGAGTCCCTGTTTGGCTTGCATGTAAATGACTTCAATGTCGGCCAGCAGGCCGCATCCCAGGCCGTCAAAATATTAAAAGGCATCCCGGCCGGAAGCATCCCCATTGTCTCGGCTGATCCCTATTTTCAACTCAATTACAGAGCTGTAATAAAACTTGGTTTGCACGTGAGTGAAGGTTTGCTGAGCCGTGCCAACGAGGTGATCAGATAAAATGCCTGATTCCGAACCGCGTATACTCCGCCGAGACGCAACCTCGGGTATTTCCAGCTCATTGTCATCCTTTTTTTGCCGTCTTCAAAGCATTTGGCGCCGCCTGATCATGGATAAGACCCATGCTCCAGACCGTGGCTATGGCAGCCTATCGGCCACCTTGCTGATTGCCTTTTTATCACTCAGTGCGATAGTCCTTTTTGTTTTCAACACTTTCGATGTTTTTTACAATTTCCGCATGCAACAAAAGTCCATTGCCATCGAGCAGCAACTCATCGCCCAAAACGCGGCCAATACGGTCAAATATGTGATCCAGGAGAAACTCAGCATTTTGGAAAAGGCCATCTCGCTGGGGGGAGTGGCCGCTGCCGGTGCCGATCACCAAAAAGAGTTGTTGAATAAATTGCTGGGCACTGATCTGTCTTTTCGTCAGCTGGCTATTATCGGTTTTCCTCATCAGGAATTGGTCAAAGTTTCGCGCTGGTCGCAGGCCGCATCCGGCACTTTGATGAAACAGGCTGCTTTGGCCTTGTCTGCCCGGCTCCCGCCGGGGCAAAAGTACGTGGGATCCGTATACGTCGATCAAGCAACCAGTGAACCCTTGGTGCTGTTGGCCGTTCCCGTGAACAATGTTTTCGGCGACTACAAGGGCCTGCTGATTGCGGAGTTGAACTTGATATTCATGTGGGATTTGATGGATACCATTCAAATCGGCAGCCACGGCCTGGCCTATGTCGTTGACCGGCAAGGCCGGCTCCTCGCCTTCAGGGACAGCAGCCGGGTGCTGAAACAGGAGAATCTCCTCAGGGTGAAAGAAGTCCAAGAATTTGCAGAGGGGGACATATTAACCCACAAAAGCAGTGCCGACATCGTGAAGGGCATCTTGGGAACCCTGGTGGTGTGCAATCATGCGCATCTGCTCATGCCTGACTGGGCGGTCATTGTCGAACTGCCGGTGGGCGAGGCCTATAATTCTGTTTTTCACGGCTTTGTCTTTTCCATCGCGGCCATGCTTCTGAGCCTCTTCTTGGCCATTGTGGCGAGCATCTATCTCTCCCGCCGGATCACCAGTCCTATCATCCGCCTGCGGGACGCCACCCAGGAAATCCGCCGGGGCAATTTATTTGCCACCATCACGGTTGATGCCAAAAATGAAATCGGTGAATTGGCCGACAGTTTTAATCAGATGGTCTCGGCTTTAAAACAGACCACCGTTTCCCGCGACGCCTTGTTAAGCGAAATCGCCGAGCGCAATAAGATTGAAGAAAACCTCCGCCGCAGCGAGGAGGAATTCCGGCTGACTTTTGAACATGCCAAGGACGCGGTGCTATGGGCTGACATTGACACCGGGTTGATTAGCAAGTGCAACAAGGCAGCGGAGATACTGTTTGAAAAACCCGGCGAAGAACTCATCGGCCAAAACATACTGTCGCTTCATCCCCCGGAACAGTCCGACTATTACTCCCGTTTCTTCCAAAAACACATAGACCAAAAAGGCGCGGTCGACGACGAAGCCGAGATCATCACCAAGACCGGCAGAATAATTCCCGTGCAAATATCCGCTTCCGTGGTTTCCTTGCGGGGGAAACCGATCATTCAGGGCATATTCCACAATATCAGCTATTATAAGCAGGCCGAAAAGGATAAAACCATCCTGCAGGTACAGCTTCTCCAAGCCGAGAAGATGGCTGCCGTCGGACAACTGGCAGGCGGCGTGGCCCATGAAATCAACAATCCCATGGGCGTCATTTTAGGTTTTGCCCAAAGTATCGTCAAAGGGCTTTCCCCCGTCGACCCCTTATATCTGCCGCTGACCTCCATCGAGCGTGAAGCCCTTCGCTGCAAACAGTTTGTCGCTGATTTACTGACTTTTTCGCGGGCAGGCACTACCGCCAAGGAAGAAGCGGACATCAATAAAACCATCGATGAAACCTTGTCCATGATCGAGGCCCAGGCCAAATTAAAATCCACGGTGATTGCCCGGGCGTATGCCGACGACCTGGTTCCGGTCATGATCAATAAAAATCAGATCCAGCAGGTAATAGTGAACCTTTGCAACAATGCCATGGATGCCATGCCTGACGGCGGTAAAATAACCATCAATACCAAACAGGAAGCACAGCAGATAGAAATCATCGTAGCGGATACCGGCCTGGGAATGCCGGAGGAGATACAACAGCATATCTTCGAGCCGTTTTTCACCACCAAATCCGTGGGCCAAGGTACGGGGTTGGGGTTAAGCCTGTGTTATGAAATAATCCATAAACACGGAGGGGTAATCGAGGTGCAAAGCGCGGCGGACTTTGGCTCGGTTTTCACCATCAGGCTGCCTGTACGCTGACAGGATCGTCAGCCTGTTTTTTGCCCGTTGAATAAGGAGAAACAACACAGTGACTGCCACTCCTAAAATCCTGGTCATTGATGATGAAAAAGGCCTGCGCGACATGCTTCATTTCACCCTGAGCAAAGAAGGATATGACGTGATAACCGCCGCCAGCGGAATGGAAGGCATTCAAATGGCGTCATCCGAAATGCCCGACATCGCCATCATCGACATCAAAATGCCTAAAATGGACGGAATCGAGGTCCTTGATAAAATCAAGGAAGTCACGCCCGACCTGGAAGTGATCATGGCGACAGGATATGGTACCATGGAAAGCGCCATTGAGAGCCTGAGAAAAGGCGCTCTTGATTACATCCACAAACCTTTCAACCTCCATGAGCTGCTGGCGGTGATACTAAAAGCCCTGGAGAACAAAAAACTAAAAAGCCAGCTGGTCAGCGTCATGCAGCTTGACAAATTAAAGGATGAATTGTTGTCCACCTTATCGCACGAGCTCAACACCCCGCTGACGGTCATCGCCGGATCCGTCAAATTGCTCATGGGCCAGGTGCTGGTCGAGGAAGAGAAGAAGGCCGAAATGCTCGAAATACTGAACACCAACGTGGACAGGATCAAAACCCTGGTTGAAACCATTTTGGATTTTTCCAAAATGGAATCCGGTTTTTATAAGATCATCAAATCCGCTGTTTCGGTGCCGGATATGATCAGCCACGCCATCAAGCACGTCCAGCCCCTGGCTGACAAGGCCAAAATCCGGATTATGCAGGACCATAATTTATCCGGACAGCATATCCCGCCGCCGCAGTGTGTCATCATGTGTGATCTCATCCAAATCGAGCGTGTGTTGGTAAACCTCCTGACCAACGCTGTAACCTTCGCTTCCGAAAACGGCAAAATAGCCGTGTGGTTTGAAACCATCAAAGACCAGGTCCAGATTGTCATTGAAGACAACGGCCGGGGGATAGAAAAAGAAGCGCTGCCAAGGATTTTCGATAAGTTTTACCGGGCGGATAATTCCTTGGCCAGAAAAGAATACGGTTTAGGCCTGGGGCTTTCTATTTGCCGCGGAATTATCAAATTACACGGCGGCTCAATCCGGGCTGAATCAGAAGGGTTACATCGCGGCAGCAGGT
The DNA here is from genome assembly GCA_016929575.1 of candidate division FCPU426 bacterium. Lineage (GTDB taxonomy): Bacteria > Oederibacteriota > JAAXVQ01 > JAAXVQ01 > JAUVAV01 > JAFGIQ01. The sequence continues at coordinate 701 of JAFGIQ010000191.1, read as the reverse complement.
TTTGTTTTATGATACCCATCAACGGATGACCGCCCTGAAAGCACCGGAGACGATATTCTCTTCATCATCCTTTTCCCTTTCAGCTTATCCCCTGCCCGTCACCTGTACCACCACGCGCCGTTTGCGGCCGCGGGTGTCATGATCGATGAATACAATCTGCTGCCAAGTCCCCAGCATCAACGCGCCTTCTGCCACCGGAACGGTGAGGGACGGGCCTAGTAAGGCTGCGCGCAGATGGGATCCGCCATTGCCATCACCCCAGGTGCGGTTGTGTTCCCAGTCTCGCCGGCTGGAAATCAATTCCTCCAGCAGGGCGGGCAGGTCTTTCAATAAGCCGGGTTCATATTCAAGCGTGGTGACAGAAGCCGTGGCGCCCGGCACAAAAACCAGCGCCTGTCCCTCTTGGACCCCGCTTTTTTGCACCAGTGCCTGTACCGCATGCGTGATATCCAACACCTGATCCTGTCCCTGGGTGCGCAATTCCACTGCATGGGTGTGTATTTTCCAGCTGTCCGCAGTTTCCTTGGCCATGACAATCACCTCCGCCGATTCCAAATATAATGAGCAGTTGAACAGCCGGGCAGGAGGCCGCGGTCTCGCAGGGGAAAGCGTTTTGCCTTCACTCCTGTTCCCCTGCTCGACTGCTCCGGCATTTCGCCCACGGCGAAATGCCTACTCCCATTCGATGGTCGCCGGGGGCT
>JAFGIQ010000016.1 GCA_016929575.1 candidate division FCPU426 bacterium | reverse complement strand
TTGCATATTAAAATATTTTTTAGGCCACGCACAGAAAATCGGCCCCCTCCCTTTTACCTTCCCGGGCAAGAAAGCCACGCGCCTGCTCCCGCTGTCCGCGTTTGCGCACGGCGGCCAGGATGAATTCTCCCGCATAATCGCGAATGTTTTCCAAAGGTTTGATCGGCACCTCCGGGATCATCCGGCCGGTTCTATGGGGTTCCAGGTCCAAAACCGCCTTGATTTTTATTCCCCGGTCTTGCAATACCTGGATCCAGGCCCTGGCCGTGCGCCCTGCTCCCAGGACCACGATTTGCCCGGGCAAACGGGGAACCAAAAACTCGCATTTGAGCTCTAAAAAGGCTTCGGAACTGTATCTGGGGTCTCTCAGAGAGAGGCGCTGCTCATGCATACGCCAGGCTAAAAGTGTTTGCGGCAGTTTTGCAAACCGCGCATTGCGGGCATACAGGCGCAGCCAGAGGTCATAATCCTCTGGCCAGCCGCGGTCCCGATAACCGCCCAGAGACATCACCGCGGCTTTGCAAAACATCACCGTCGGATGGGCAAAGGGGCTCTCCACGAATATATTGTGTTCAATAGCCTCCGCGGTCAAAAGGCTGTTCAACCATTGCTCGTAGAGCAAAAACCCCTCGGCCATATTTGCCGGTGGAAAGGAAACCGTACGACAGGAAACCAGGGTCAGGGACGGGTCCGATTGCAGGGCCAGCACTTGTTTTTCTATCCGGTCCAGGCGGCAGATGTCGTCTGCATCCATGCGGGCCACATATTTGGCCTGACAGGCGTGCAGCCCCCGGTTTAAAGCCGAAACCAGACCCAGGCGTTTTGTGGTGATGATCTTTATCCGTTTATCCCGGGCTGCGCTGTCGGCCAGCAAACGGCCGGATGCGTCCGTCGATCCGTCGTTGACGGCAACGACTTCCAAAGGCATATGGGTTTGACGCCTAAGGCTTTCCATGCAGGCAGGCAAATATGCAGCGGCGTTGAACACCGGCATCAGGATTGAGACCAGCGGGTGGTGCAATAAATTCCCCTCCTGGCAAACACGGTTTGGCTGGAATCCCCCGGCTGCCTCCAGGGAGTGGCCGCGAAGACATCTTGCCGCAGCCGGCAAATGTCCCGCCAGGAAAAACCACAGGTTTCGGCAAGGGTATTCCTAGGGCGCTTCTGTCTTTGGGATTTTCGGCTTGCGGGTTTGTCTCTGTCCGGTTTTGGTTTTGCCTTTTTCCGCTGCCGGCAAAACCGGTGTTTCCTTTGCTTCCGGCTCCGCGGAAACAGAGCTTGCCTGCTGAACGGCCTGAGCCGCCTTTTCCACGGCCTGGGTGGCGATTTCCATGGCCTGCAATGCAACCTGGCCACTCGGCTTTGGTTCCTCGGCCTGGACTTTTTTGCCTTCCTCGGTGCTGCGTCCCACGGCCTCCATGATCTTGGTCGCTGCTTCCACCGCTTTGGTCGCCGCTTCCATGACCTGCGTCGCTGCATCCTGCCCAACAGCCGGCGGCCTGGTTTCAGGCAACTCCATTTTTTCGGGTTTTTCGAGAATAAACCAGTAAAAGGCATGCGGACTGAAGGTCAGAAAATAGGGAAGCTCGCCGATTTTTGGAAACCGGACGCCGCCGATCATTTCCACCGGCGTGGCGCCGTTAAATCGCCTCAAATCCAGTTCCGCCGGCTGCACGTAACGCGACAGGTTGTTCACGATGAGCAGGGTTTCATTTTCGTACTCCCGCAAGTACGCCAGAATTTTGCTGTTGCTGGTATTCAAGAATTCCAGGTGGCCGCGGCCGAAAGCCTTGTGCTTTTTCCGGATGCCGATGAATTTTCTCATCCATTTCAACAGTGAAGTCGGCGTCCGCTGCTGCGCTTCCACGTTGACCGACTGATAGCCATATACCGGATCCACGATCAGGGGCGCATACAATTGCGCTGTGTCGGCCTCGGAAAAACCCGCGTTGCGGTCGCCGGTCCACTGCATGGGCGTGCGCACGCCGTTGCGATCACCGAGATATACATTGTCGCCCATGCCCATCTCATCGCCGTAGTAGATGATCGGACTGCCCGGCATGGTAAAGAGGATGCTGTGCAAAAGCTCGATCTGGCGGCGGCCATTGCTCATCAAAGGCGCCAGCCGGTGCCGAATGCCAAGGTTCAATTTGGCTTTGGGATGCTTGGCGTACTCTTTGTACATATAATCCCTTTCGTCATCCGTCACCATTTCCAGGGTCAGCTCGTCGTGGTTTCTTAAAAAGATGGCCCACTGGCAGTTTTCGGGAATAGCGGGCGTTTTGTTCATGATTTCGATAATGGGGGTGTTTTCTTCCCGGCGCAGGGCCATAAAAAGCCGGGGCATCAAAGGAAAATGAAAGGCCATATGGCATTCATCGCCGTTCCCAAAATACGGCCGCACGTCCGCCGGCCACTGGTTGGCCTCGGCCAGCAGGATTTTATTCTTGTATTTTTTATCCAAGCGTCTGCGCAGATCCTTTAAATATTCATGGGTCTCGGGTAGATTTTCGCAGTTGGTGCCGTTCCGTTCAAAAAGATACGGCACCGCATCCAACCGGAATCCATCCACACCCGTATTGAGCCAACAGGACAATACATTGAGCATGGTCCGGCGGACAATGGGATTGTCAAAATTTAAGTCCGGCTGGTGGCTGAAAAAACGGTGCCAGTAATATTCCTTGGAAACCGGATCCCACGCCCAGTTCGAGGTTTCGGCATCAACAAAAATAATTCGGGCGTCTTTATATTGGTTGTTTGGTTGATCCGTCCAAACATAGAATTTTCTTTTTTTGGATTTTTTCGACTGGCGCGCCTCCTGAAACCAGGGATGCTGGTCCGAGGTATGGTTGACCACCAGTTCAACAATCACGCGAATACCGCGCTTATGGGCTTCCCGGACAAATCTTCTGAAATCCTTCATGGTGCCGTACTCGGGTTGCAGTAAACGATAGTCCGAAATATCATACCCATCGTCTTTCAACGGGGATTTGTAAAAAGGCAATAACCAGATGCAATTCACGCCCAAATCCTGCAAATAATCCAGTTTCTGTATCAACCCGGAAAAATCACCGATGCCGTCGCCGTTGCTGTCGTAAAAAGCCTTTACGTGCAATTCATAGATGATCGCATCTTTATACCATAAAGGATCGTTGTCCATGTTGTTCCCCCGTGTTTTGGCCTGCCCCGCTGCTGTGTAAAAGGGCAGATCCAATATTATTAAACTTTTTCATGCCATTTTCCCACTAAAAAATAATTGATTTCCCAGGATTGCCTGTCCTCCCTGCCCCCGGCGGAGACTCAAAACAGTAATTTTCATCCGCTTTGGCTGGGGCCTGCCATTCATCCCCCGGCAGTCCGGCAGGTGATTTTGCGGCAGGATAATATTCTTTTTAAAACATTTGTGGATTTTTACCCCCAATCGTGATATCATTTTTTATTGCAGCAGTGAAACAATCCTGAAAGGAGCAATG
>JAFGIQ010000190.1 GCA_016929575.1 candidate division FCPU426 bacterium | reverse complement strand
CCTGCCTGCAGCCGAACACCTCGTCAAACCCCATGCCCGGGATGCGCATCTGCCAGCGGCCGTCTTTCGGATCCACGGCGCAAAAATGCGTTTCGGCGATCAGGGTTCCCCCGTCCTTGACCCATTGCTTGATCTCCGCCAGCATTTCCGGTTCCAAATACATAGGCATGGCCATTACCAGTATTTTATACTTTTTCAGGATACCGGCGGCAATCTCCTGCGGATGTACAAAATCAAGCACATGGGAATTTTCATACAGGGCCAGATGCAGGCCCTGCAATGAATCATGATAAAAATACTCCGAACCGTAGGAATTCCATGAGAAAATTTCACATCCCGGCGACCACAAGAGCGCGGTCTCCGCCGGCAGGCGTTGCAAACGCAGCACCTTTTCCTGATTATCCGTCAACACCTTGAAATTCCTGGCCACTTCCTGCAACCAGGGTGTTTCCGAACCGTCGGGTTTGGTCAATCCCCAGGCCGGAGCCTCGCGGCCCAGCAATTCCGGGCGGTACTGCCAGTACTGAAAACCCGTGAACCCCGCCGCCAGGGGCACAAAAGTGAAAAATTTTATATCCCGCTCCTTGGGTGCATAAGGAAAGACCATGGTCATGCCCGGCAGCGCGTGGATCTCCACGCTCCAGACCGGCTTGCCTTTGGCTGCGCTGCGCATCATGTCGCAGGCAAAGGGATCGTCCGTCAAGGTGGCGCCGTGCAGGTCCCCGGGTTCCGCGACTTTCCAAATATCCACGCCGGTGGACATCAAATCGAAATACTTTAACGAATGCGTATGGATCATGACCGGATGCCTGTCGTCCGTTTGCCGGACGATTTCCATCATTTCCCGGTTCACCCGGGCGACCTGGTCGATGTGGAAGCAGCGCCAATCGGTCATGGGAACAAAGGTATCCCGCGCCACTGGGATTTCAACATCCTTCCAGGAACGGTAATTTTTTGACCAGGAGTCATTGAGGACGTCGATGCTTTTATACTTTTGTTTCAGCCAGGGGATGAATTTTTCCCGGCAGGAGTCGCAGTAACAGGCCAAAAAATTGATGTTGGCTTCGCTCTTGCCGACGATCCGGTACAAAGAATGGCCAAGATCCGGCTCTCCCCACGAATTCCACACCGCCAGGGCCGGATGTTTTTTATACCGCTTGACGGTCTCGCGGATGAAGGCATAACGAATCTGCAGGGCGGCATCGTGACTATGACAGGCGCACCCCGTGCCTCCGATTTGCCTGGCCGGCGTATCCTGCGGCCCCAGTTTTCTGCCCCAAATCGTGGTAATGGTCGACTCGGGATATTTTTGTATGACCCACACGGGCACGCTGTCATATTTCATGGAGAGATTTACCTGCAGGCCTGTTGCAGCCGCCAAATCCATTAATCGGTCCAATTCCAGGAATTGATAGATGCCTTCATCCGGATTCTGCCAGCGCCACATTGCCCAATATTCGACCATATTAAAGCCAAGTGTTTTCATTTGCTTCAGGTCTTTTTCCCATTCGGATGGTTTGGGTGAAGGCGGACGGTAATAATGCGCACCACAGGGCACAAAAGCTGGGACCTTGGCCATGTAAAACCCCTTTCTCAATTGCTTTTGCCTTGATGAATCATTGGAGCGGCCTTTTACCACTCCCTTGAATGCAGGATAAAATAAACCCCCGCCAGGCCGTAGAACGCGCAGCGGGGGGGACGAGTGTTGAAAACGACCAAAATATTACCCAATATGCCTTCATTAGTCAATCTTTTTTGAAAATGTGCATTTGCCCGAAAAGCAATCCGCGGATTACGCAGATGGCACATATGCGCCTTTCGTCACTGATGCAATTTGCCGATTTGCAGGCAAAACAACAGCCCGCCAGGGTTTTCCCGGGAATTGAAATTTGCAAAACCATACAACCCCAGCCCCAGTACCTGCGCGGGGGTCCAAAACAGCTGTAATTCCAGAGCCAAACCCGCAGTTGATCCAATAGGCATCCGCCTTTTCGGCGGGCTGGCCGGATTCCGCTTGGCTGCCGTGAACCAGGCAGCTGCTCCAGCGTGCGGGCATACTGAAATTGAAATGTGAAACCTCCGCGCTGCCGAGGCCGCCTACCCCGTGGCGGCCGTCCGGCGAATACCCAGCCCAAACATCCGTTTGTAATCAGTTTTTCAGAGGTTGCAATGTTTCATTTTTCTCTGTTGGTTGGGATCAGACTGTTGCCAGGCGCCGCCCGCGCAGGTGTGCCGGCATGCGTCTATTGCGGACCTGCGCTGATTTGCCGGCTCCTTTTGCGCAGGCGATAAAATTGAACCAGGGCGACACCGAGCATCAGCGTAATCATGACCATCAGGATGCGCCCCTCATACTGCCGCAAATCTCCCAAAAGCGTGCGCAACATGCCTCCAAAAAAATAGCCCAAAAGACCGTAAAAGACCGTCCATAAAACCGCGCTGATGATGTTGAGGGCAATAAATTTCCTGATGCGAATCGGGCTCATGCCGATGACAAAAGCCGTGAGATTGCGCAGGCCGTAAAAAAACCGCCGTGCAATGATCAGGCCGTCCCGGTGCTTTAAAAGCAGTTGGTTGACATGGTCCACGCGTTTTTTCCACTCCGGCTTCCTGTCTAAAATCAGGTGGCGCTGGGCGCGGCCCAGATAAAAGAAGAGCCAATCCCCGAAGAGGGCGCCGATAAAAGCCGCCAGCACCATCCCGGGCAGCGAGAGGTAGCCGCGATGCACGGAAAAGCCGCCCAGAATCATAACCGTTTCCCCTTCCAAAAACACGCCGGCGGCCACGGCCAAATAGCCGTAGGCGCGAATCAGCGAGCCCCACACAGACAGGGAAGAAGCGGCGGTGATGCTGTTGCCCATGGCCTCCCAAAACATGCCCCCCCCTTATGCAGGATCACACTGGGTGCTATTGTACCACTGGCGTCTGGTGATTTCAAACAATACCGGGACCGGCAGCCAATGACAAACCGGGTGTTGGTGATGGGGAGTGATTGCCTCTCTGTCCCTGATCAAAAAAAAGAGTCTGGCTTTAAAAAACCAGACTCCCTTTTTTTGAATCGGGGCTGCCCCCGCGGTATTACAGTTTTACCACACTGGTTGCCTGCTGTCCTTTGGGTCCGTCCTTCACTTCACAATTAACACGCTGACCTTCGTCAAGCGACTTGAAGCCTTCGCCTTGAATCGCGGTATGATGCACAAAAACATCGCCGCCGTTGTCCAAAGAGATAAACCCAAATCCTTTGCTGGCATTGAACCATTTGACTGTTCCTGAAGCCATTATTCATATCCTCCTTTCTTCTATGATGCCTGTTAGTAAATAATGGCTGAAAAACAAAAAAACCGCAGGGCTGATGCTTCTTTTCCCTTGCGGTTGAAGATCTTCAATCCCTTATTTACCCAACTGATTGTAACAAAATTACTATACATACCCGCCGTCATTTTGTCAACATATTTTATCATGCCGCGGATAATCCTTAAGCCCGGCCCAAACCAACGGGGCCGGCATTTCTCCCGCTTCATTTCAGCGGATGATCCGCCATCTTCCCACCGGCCAATAGACCAGCCATGCTTTTCCCTCTATCAGTCTCCCGGGCAAAAGCCCCCAAAAGCGCGAATCCGCCGACTGATCGCGGTTGTCGCCGAGCATGAAATACTGCCCGGGCGGAATGGTCAGGGGCCCCCAATTGTCCCGCGGATAGGGGCGGGTAAAAATGCGCGCATCGCGGTGAATCACATACTGTTCTTCCAGCCTTTCACCGTTTATATAGAGTTGCTTGTCCCTCATTTCCACCGTGTCCCCCGGAATCGCCAAACACCTTTTAATGTATCTTTCCTTCGGGTTTTGCGGATTGCGAAAGACGATAATGTCTCCGCGCCGGGGTGTGTGGAAAGTGAATATTTTTTTCCCTGCCATGGCATCCGCACTCCGAAACCAATCTTGTTCACAATGAGTTGATCCCCGATCAGCATGGTGTTTTCCATGGAGCCGGAAGGAATGATGAACGTCTGGATAAACAGGACCCGTATGATCAGGGCCAGAACAATGGCGGCAAATCCGGAATCCACGTATTCCCTGACTACGTTTTGCCTTTCAACCTTCAGGATATGGCGTAAAAGGATTTCGCCAAGCAGCAAAGCGGCAAAGAGGGTGTAAAAAATAGCATCCGCATGTTCTGCCAGCCAGAATTTGCCAGACAAGTACCATTCCTCCTTGTTAAAAAAATAAACATCCTTTGGACACCAGGGACGTTGCCGGGTTCTTTTGCCAAAGGGACCATCAACATGAAGCCGCGGAATAAGGTCTTGCCACCATCTGTAACAAAGGGCTGTTGAAGATTGTGCCGAGGCGGTGTAAAGCCTTCGGATCCCGGTTTTTTCCTTATCGGTAGACTTTGAAATAGGGCCACAATTGTTCAAAGGGCAGGCGCGGATGGCGGCAGAGGCAGATGGTTATTTTTTGCCGGCCCTGTTTTTCATACCGGTCATGATAGGTCCCGGCCAATTCCACGCTGTCAAACATGCCTTGAAGAAACTGTTCTTTTATGCCCACGGTTAAAAAGATGTCTTCATGCTCCTTTTTATCCGCCCAATAGTAATAATGAATATGCCCGCAAAGCACCCGCGGCAGGTTATGCTTTTTTCCATACATCTCCAGTGCGCCGGCATATCCGTATTTGTAGGCAATGATGACAGTACGCGCCTGGTCAGCCGGCGGCAGGCGGTGATAAACAGCCGCGATTTCGTCAACCACTTTTTCCCAGCCAATCCGCCGGGCAAGATAACTGGGAACATAGTTGTCGTATCCTCTTTCGAGCACGATTTTCACACCCAATCCCCGCATGTATGCTTCCATTTTTTCAACCGGCAAAACCGGCAACAGGAACGGGAGCAGGATGATATCGCTTGCCAAAAGCACGGCCGTATATACGGGTTTTACCCAAGCCAGTCTGTATTGCCCCAGCAGATTTTCCAAAAACACCGCGCCCGCGGCAAATAGTATTGCATAGGCGGGTGTCAGCCGGTCCAGACGGCTGGTCTGGCCCAACATCATCAGCAGCAGCATGGCCAGGTACATCCAGCCCAGCGGTGCGTACTTCCTGTTTTCCCCGGCGAGCAGATAATAAACACCACCTGCCCAAAGTGGAAATAAGAACGGATTCAAGGACAATATCTGGTATAACAGGACCAGCAAGGGCCCGGTGGGATTGTTTTTCAAAGATTGCGCCTTGGGATAAAACTCCAAAGCCGCCCAGTGGTGCTGCCAGTGCCAAAGGATGTTGGGTAAAATGATCAACAGGGCGATACCTGCACCCAGCCACAGTTCCCGTGAACGCAGCAGCCTGCGCGCCGGTG
>JAFGIQ010000189.1 GCA_016929575.1 candidate division FCPU426 bacterium | reverse complement strand
TCCTCAAAATCACGGAATTGATCAAAACTGGCGCACCCGGGAGAAAAAAGCACGATATCCCCCTCCCCGGCCATGCTGGCGGCCGCACGCAGCGCGCCTGCCAGTTCTTTTTCATGGATGATCTGGACCGTACCCTCGATCTGTTTGGCGATGATTTCCGCCGCTTCGCCCATGACCACCACCGCCCGGGCGTGCTGCGACAGCAGTTCGCGCAGCACCTGGAAATCGCCGTTTTTATCGCGCCCGCCCAAGATCAGAATAATCGGGGACTGGTAGCTTTGCAGGGCTTTGGTCACGGCGTCCACATTGGTCCCCTTGGAATCGTTGATATACCAAACGCCCTTGATCCGCTTGACCGGCTCCAAGCGGTGGGCGACGCCCCGGAATTGCCGCATGGTGGTCACCAGGCTTTTTGGCGCCACACCCAAAGCCAGGCCTATGGCCGCGGCCGCCAGGGCGTTTTCCAGGTTGTGCGGGCCGGGAATCAGCAGCTCATCCGCGAGCATCATCTCCCCTTGTCCCAAACCAAACAGGCGGAAATACAACCTCCCCCGCTCCACCCAGGTTCCTTCAATCTCCGGGGGACGGTAGGGCGAAAAAGTCAGCAACCGCCCCTGGGCCTGATTGGCCAGAAGCGGCGTATACTTGTCCTCGCTGTTGAGCACCAGCACATCCGACGCCTTTTGGTTGCTGATAATCCTGGCTTTGGCCTCGATATAGCTCTGCATGTTGGGATAGCGGTCCAAATGATCGGGCGTTATATTGAGAATGGCCGCCACGTGCGGCCGGAAGTATTGGATGGTTTCCAGCTGGAAACTCGAGACCTCCAAAACCACCACGCCTTGCTCGGGTACTTGCTCGGCAACGTCCGTAAAGGGTCTGCCCATGTTGCCGGCCAAAACGCAGGATACTCCGGCATCCTTGACCATCTGGGCCAGCAAATGGACCGTGGTGGTTTTGCCATTGGTGCCGGTTACGGCCGCAATGCGGCCGGCGCAAAAACGATAGCCCAATTCCAATTCCGAAATAACCGGAATGCCCAATTCACGGGCCTCCCGGATAACCGGTTGTTCCAAGGACACTCCGGGCGACAAGACAATCAGTTCGGCGGACTTGAGAGTGTCGGGATGATGGCCCCCGGTTTCAATTTTTACCGGCAGGCCTGAAATTTGGTCGATGGCAGTCTTCAGCGCTTCGGCATTTTTCTTGTCCGTGATGGTCACGTGGGCTCCGTGTTTGCACAGCAAAGCCGCTGCCGCGCACCCGCTGCGCGCCATGCCCACCACCAGTACTTTTTTTCCATCCAGCTCCATTCTCGGTTTCATCATCTCGTCCCCGCCTTGCTTTTTGGTGACAGTGCTTCTTTGGCACCGCCGGATTGTCAACGCAATTTCAGCGTGCTCAAGGTAATGACCGCCAACATGATGCCCACAATCCAAAAGCGGATAATGATCTTCGGTTCTGACCAACCTTTCATCTCAAAATGATGGTGCAAGGGCGCCATTAAGAATATTCTTTTGCCGGTCAATTTAAAGCTGCCGACCTGCAGGATGACCGACAGGACTTCCGCCACAAAAATCCCTCCCACCACCACCAGCAACACTTCCTGTTTGATGAGGACCGCCATCGTCCCCAGCACCCCGCCCAGCGACAATGATCCGGTATCACCCATAAACACTTCCGCCGGATGCGTGTTAAACCACAGAAAACCCAAGGCGGCCCCGACCAACGCACTGCACACCACTGTCAGTTCGCCGCCGCCGGGAATGAAAATGACCTTCAGGTAGCTGGCAAATTTTACATTGGCCACCACATAACTCATCACGGTAAAGGTGGCGGCCACCAAAGCCAGCGAGCCTATGGCCAGGCCGTCCAAGCCGTCCGTCAGATTGACGGCATTGCTGGCGTAGGTGATCACCAACACGCCGAAAGCCAGGTAAAACCACAAGGGCAGACACACCCCCTGCTTGAAAAAAGGCAGATTGATGCACGTGCGCTGCGCCCATTCGCGGTTCCAGTAGAGTATCAACCCCATGATGAGCACGCTGCCGATGAGCTGCAAAACCAGTTTTTTTTTGGCAATCAGGCCTTTGGGTTTTTTTTGCACGGTTTTCAAATAATCGTCCAAAAATCCCACCCCGCCAAACCAAACCAAAGAAATGGCCACGATCCAGACACCCGAAAACTCCCAGCGGGCCCACAAGATGATGCTTGCCAGGATGGCCGGCAAAAGGATCAATCCGCCCATCGTGGGAGTGCCGGCTTTCTGCTGGTGGCGGTCCGGACCGTCCAGCCGGATTTTTTGACCAATGCCCTTGGCTTTTAATGTCCGAATAATGACCGGACCCAAAAACAAGCATATTAAAAAAGCCGTCAGGGCGGCATAGACAGAGCGAAAGGTGATATAACGAAATACATTGAACGCTGTCCATACTTCCGCCAACGGATAAAGCCAGTAATACAGCACGCGCATCCTCCTCGAATAACACATCCCCGTCCTGGCCCGGCCGGGTCACATCACAACACGTCGGACATGTACCACGCCCCCGGGCCCCACCCCCGCGGGCGCAGTCTTGGGCCCGCATGCAGACCATTGAATGTTGAATGCCGGGGCGTGGTTGTCGTAGCAGGACATCGGCGCAGGCTACCTACCATCGTTCATCGGCTTTGTGGGTGTGGCGTCGTGCAGGTGTCGTGCGCGTGGTTGCGTCGTTGTGCGTCGCACATTCAACATTCAATGCTCCACATGCTTTTTTCCCTGCCCTATCTGTTATACACTCTCTTAAACTCTTCCACGAACGCTTCCAGACCAATGCCGCGCGATCCTTTGACCAGAATGAGATCGCCTTGCACGGACAATTGCGGCTGCAGTGTCTTCATCACCTCCATAACCGAATCGAGCTTTGCCATCCACCGGATGCCTCCCGCCCGGCGCGCACCTACGGCCACACTCCGGGCTTCGCTTCCCACCGTGATCAACCCGTCGATGCCCGAGATGGCTGCCTGGTGCCCCAGCTCGCGATGCGCCTCGGGCGAGCGCACACCCAGTTCCAGCATGCTCCCGACCACAAAGTATTTTTTCCCGGGCGAAGGCAATTCCGCCAACAACTCCAACGCCGCGGATGCTGATTGCGGATTGCTGTTGTAGGCATCGTTAATGAGGCGGTGCTGGCCAATGCGCAGGAGTTCCAAACGCATGGAGGTTTTGGGCCTGAATCCCGTCAAGGCGTCACAGGCCGCCTTAAAACTGATACCCAGGGCCACGGCTCCGGCCACGGCGGCTGCCGCGTTCCAGGCCTGATGCACTCCCAGCGCCTTCAGGCGGATTTCCTCCCGCTGGGAGGCATGCCCCAGAACCGCATGCGTCCCGGCCAGATGGACTCCGGCCTCCAGCACCCGCACGTCCGCATGCGGAACCATTCCAAAGGTCAGCACGCGCTGCAATCCGGAGGCAGCCTTGGCCAGATAAGGGTCGTCAGCATTGAGCACCGACATCCCGCCGGGTTCGAGCCGGGATAGCAATTCCAGTTTGGCGTTGGCCAAGGCCCGCCGGTTCCGAAAAGCGCCGATATGGGCGTCTCCAATATTGGTGATGATCCCCATCCATGGTCTGGCAATGTGCGCCAAGCGTCTGATCTCGCCCGGGGCGTTCATCCCCATCTCCACCACCGCCAGTTGATGTTTGGCGGTAAGGCGCAAAACGGTTAAAGGCACGCCCAAGTCATTGTTGTAATTGCCCTCGCTCTCGAGCACTTTTCCCCGCCGGGCCAGAATGACGCCCAGCATTTCTTTGGTCGTGGTCTTGCCGCTGCTGCCGGTAATGGCAGCCACCCGCAGGTTGGAAAAAAGCTGACGGTAGGCGGCGGCCAAATCGCCCAGCGCGGCGCGCGTGTTTTTCACGACCACCAGCGGCTGTTTTTCCGGGGTCTGTTGGCTCAAACCCGCCACCGCTCCGGCGGCAATGGCGGCTTCCAGGTATTCATGGCCATCCCGCTTGTTTCCCTTCAGGGCGACGAATAAACAGCCGGGTTTGACCTGACGGGAATCAATCACCACCCCGGTCACTTTGCGGTTGCGCGGAGCGTTCAGCAGACGCCCGCCAACGGCGGTGCTGATTTTTCCCAGCGTCATCCCTTCCATGGTCACCTCCGGGCCGCCTGCATCAAGACAGCCGCAGCCGCGAGACGGTCGTCAAAGCGGATGGTTCTATTCTTGACAAGTTGATATTGCTCATGTCCCTTGCCCGCAATCAACACCGTATCCCCCGGCCGGGCCATTGCCAGGGCCTTGGCAATCGCCCGCATCCGGTCCGGCTCCACCTGCATCCGGCGTCCGGAAGCAGCAGGTGCTTTCACGCTTTGATATCCCCGCACAATGCTGCCGATGATTTTGCGGGGATCCTCCTGCCTGGGATTATCCGAGGTGATCACGGTAATATCCGCCAACGTAGCCGCCCAGGCGCCCATCGGCCCTCTTTTGGCCTGGTCACGGTTTCCACCGCAGCCAAAAACCACGATGAGCCGCTTGGACGTGAAATCACGTGCAGCCCGCAGGACTTTTTCCAAGGCGTCCGGTGTATGTGCGTAATCCACCAAAACAGCGAAAGGATGGCGGCCGGGAATTCTCTCCATGCGTCCCGGAACGCAGTCCAGCTTTTGCAATCCTTCGGCGATGACCGGCAGCCGCAGGCCCAATCCATGGGCTGCAGCCGCGGCGGCCAGCGCATTGGCAATATTATGCCGGCCCAGCAGCTTCATTTTTATCGGTACGCT
>JAFGIQ010000015.1 GCA_016929575.1 candidate division FCPU426 bacterium | reverse complement strand
TTCCACTTCTTCTCCCAGAGCGTTGGTGGTCTTGCCGGTCTTCCAGGTAATCCCCGCCACCCGCTGGCCGTTATGGACAATATCCTTGCCGGCTTGAAAGGCGGCGTAAATCTTTTTCATATTCTCGATGTAGGGGGTGGTGATTTTTTGGGGAGTGGTCAATACTATAAAAGGCGAATGACCCAGCTTGATCTGCCGGCTCATGAGCGCGCCGGCCAGGGCATTGCCCAGGTCATCGCCTTGCACGTGCCTCCAGGCCAGTCCTGCTTCCAATAGTTTTTCCAACTGCTCTTTTTCTTCCATCATCAAAATCACCAGGCGTCCGTGCCCGGCAATGACCAGTTCTTCCAGGATCCTGCCCTGCTCGTCCAGGGTGTTGGTGATGTCCTGCGTAAGAATGAGATAATCCTTGATCTCGCCGAGCCACTCCTCGCTCGGCTCGATGGTGGGCAGGCCGGCAATGATGATGACATTGGGATTGCGGGCCAGGACCAGATGGGTGATGCCGACATACGCCTGGTCCCCCTGATACACCAGCTCAAAATGTTTAAAACCCCTGGCCAGGAAATAGGCCTCCACCTGCTTTTCCATGCCTTTTTTCACTGGAATCATGCGGCCGAACATCTTGTTGATGCGGAAGTGGTTTTCCAGTATGCGTCTGCCTTCGCCTGCGATACCTATCTCCGCCATATATTGGAAAAATTTCAGGTATTCCTCCCGCTCCAATCCCATCTGCCCGGCCATGCGGTCCGTTTCTGCCAGCAGTTCCCCGGTTTCCATGGCATCCGCCCAGTTGACATTGTTGGCCGAGTCAATCTGTCTGATGGAACCGTCCGCCGCCAATATGGTCTGGTGCTGGTCGGCCGCGGTCTTGGTAAGCCTCTGCAAATGCGGTTTTTCTTTCAGCACATCCATCAAGGGTTTGGGATAAGTCATCTTGCGTTTGATGGCAAAATCAATGGTGTCCCTGATCTTTTGCTGCAGCAAGGGGTGTATCCGGATATTCAGCTGGGGAATGAGTTTGGAAAACATGTCCAAATTGGAAACCGCGGAGACGAATTCCTTGTACGCGCTGACGTTTTTATGCGACACCACGGCCAGGGCATCCAGATAATCCACCACGCCTTGCTCGGTCAGCTGGCGGTCTTTGGCCAAATCCAGCAAAGAGGTGTTCTGCAGCAGCCGTATGGCCGCCTGCTTCTGCGCCGAGGTGTATTCATTGGTAAAAATTCCCTTCAATTCAGTAACCGGCTGCACCCCTGCGGGCAATGCTCTTGTGGACAAGGGCGGCGTGAGTTTTTCAATGCCTAAAAATGCCTGCAAGCTGGGATTGCCGATCAGCAATTCACTGTCGAGCATATGCTCCAGGGGAATGGTTGAACCCGGCAAAAGGTGGTCAAATACAGCCCAGCGGTCGCCGTATTGGATGTAGGTTTTTCCCTCCACATCATAGCGCATGCCCGCCAATTCAGGTTTGCCTGTTATATTCAAAGTAAACGATTGCGTACGGGATACCAGCCGGCCCAGGACTCCTTGGGGGTGCTCGGCGGGGGCCACGGAAACACGGATGTTTTTAAAGTCCAACCAGGGGGTGCGGGCCGCCGCCGGGCCGGGCCGCCTGAAGGCGGACAGCAGGTCTTTGGGCATCAAGGCCATTTGCCGCAAATAAGCGGTTCCTTCCCCGCGCTGCCTCAGCAAATGGTCATACAGCTCGTGCCGCAGGATGGAATCCTGCATCAAGCGGGGCAGATAGGAGAGGCGCACCAGGTCCGCCACCACGGCATCCAGTTCCTTGTCATAATAGGCAATCCGGTTTGATTTCCTTTTGCCCGCGGGCAGGGTGTTGCGGTCGATTATTTTTCCGTATTTCCATTGCTCGCTCAACTTGTCATATCGTTCCGGCGTCATCTGCTGGCCGCGGGCCATAAAACGCGTCAGCCCGATCCATACACCCATGGTTAAAAGCGGCAGTCCGACTAAAATCGTCATCGCCCCAAGTAATCCCATCATGAGCGCTGCTGCCGGCCAGCTGCCCGTGGCTGCGGCCAGATAATGCAAATTAATCCAACCCAGCAATACAGTGAGGGCCGTGACCAGCAGGCCCAAATGGAACAATATGACGCCTGAAACTTCGCGCACGGCCTGCAGTGCTTGGCCTGGTTTTTTTCCCGTCTGGATGAAGCGCTGGTGGAAGGCGGCCAAAATGGGTATGCGGCTGTTATAGTTTTTCCACATATCCACATAGGGGCCTTTGGCTTTGGAAATGTCGCCATAGTCTCCGGCTTCGGACAAATAGGAATCCGCCGGCGTGGCGATGGGGCCGGCGTCGACCCATTCGCTGCGCACACCCAGGGAATTGACTGCCGCCGTGGTCTCCACTGAAACCCAGACCCGGCCGTGGATGTCGTTTTTAAAGGTGTAGATGAGCTCCTGGTTCAAGGATGGGAACACCCGCACCTGCACGGTTCCGTGAAAGCCGTTTTTGATGTAATACTGGGAAATCATGTTGTCGAAATCCGGATTGTCCCGGGGATTTTCGCAGACCGCTTTTTCCGGCGGCATTTTCTTGCCAGGTTCCCGGTCCGCCGCAGCCAGCAGCCTGCGCGGCGCAAGCGGAGTCTCCTTGACATACGTGGTTCCGGGCATCAACTCCAGGCTGCGGGCAGTGCCGGCAAAAGCCAGATCAATCTCATCCTGGCTGGCCAGGGTCGCAATCCGGGTGGAAGCCAAAAGATCGTTCAAGGCCTTCTCGCTGGTATTCGGCAGTTTAATGCTGTTTTCATCGTATCCCTTGCCGTACCACTGTATGCTCCCCTCCGCCATCAGGACATACGGCAGATAACGCCATTCCGCATGGCTGTTGCTTAAATAGTATGACCGGGTGACATAATGGCCCTGGTCCCAGACATAGGCCACCACGGCCACGCGTTCCTGGCCGAGATCATAGAGTTGCGAAACATACCAATCGTGCTGGCCGGGAATGGAAATCCTGTATCTGGGCTGCAATCCCAGGCGTTCAAGTTGTCCGGGGGTCAGTTTATCGCCGTTTACTTTTACCGACCCGTGCACTTCGCTTTGGGCCAATACGCGCAAAGCCTCGGGTTCGGAAATTACCGGAAGCTGCGGAGCGCGGTTTTCGCTCCAGGCCTTGCTCAAGATGACAAGCTGGGATTTTTCCAGGCTGGTTTTTTTTCCTTTATCCTGCCGCCACTCCTGCAACTGGTCGTAGGTGACAATGTTTTCCTCGCCGCTGGAAAAGCTTTGCACCCAGGCCTTTTTTTCCTGCGGAAAATTCATCCGCACCTGCCATTGTGCCGCCGCACCGGAAGGCAGGACAATGCGGACCACATCCCCTGCTTTCAGCGCCTGCGGTTTAAAACCCGTGGCCGGTGCTTCTGCCGGAGCTGCCTGGGCTTTGTCCCCGGCCTTTGCTCTTGCCTGCCATTCACGGAGTTGCGTCACACTGACTGTTTTGTTGACTCCGTCTTGTCTTTCAACAATCAGATGGGTTTTGCCGTAGACGATGCCTTTTACCGCCCATTCTTCCAATATCCCGGCCGCTTCCACCCACACCGGCCTGCCCACTTCGAATTCCTCTTCTGCCGCCGTGGCGCTGATTGCAGCCACAGCCGCCAGGTAGGGTTGGGCATCTTCCGTGACATGGGTGTCCGTGGAATGAGAGATATGCTCTAGAATAATGTAATCATCCTGCACGGTAAGGTAGGCATGCATTTTAGAGACCGCGTTGGTCCAGGGAATGCGGTCCCGGTCCGCGCGTCCGATGGCAAGCCTTTTTCCGCCAAGAGGAATATAGTGTTCCAGGGGATTTTCCATGTCCACCAAAAAATACCTGGCCTGGGTTCCTGCTTTGGCCTTTAAAGCCGCGGGCAAATGTTCGCTGGATACCAGCCAGACTTTGTTGTCGAATTCCAGCGAACCCAAATGGAGGCACAGCGGTTTCTCGTACGGAATGCCTACAGGCGAATTCCTGGCCAGTTTTCGGGCCTGTACTGGTTTTTCCTCCCAGAACTGTACGGTGACCAAGGGCAAGTCCGTGAGGGGTTTGACTTCCGTGGCCAAAGCTTCCGCCGGCGCTGCCTGGGCTTTGTCCCCGGCCTTTGCCCTTGCCTGCCATTCGCGGAGCTGCGCCACGCTGACCGTGTCCTGCCGGCTGCCGTCCTTGTTTTCAACCATCAGATGGGTTTTGGAAAAGAGAATGCTCTTAACCACCCATTCCACCAATTCCCCGTCCACTTCCACCCACACCCGGTTGTTCACTTTGAATTCATTCTCTTGTAAAAGCTCGGGTTTGGGTTCCGCCATCTGCAGTTCAGCGTGCCATTTCCGCAACAGGTCCAGGGAAATGCTTTCCTGCTGCTTGCCGTCCAGGCTGATGACCACCGCCGTGTCATTGTCAGGCAAAACCCTGTGCAGTTTCCACCAGGCCTGCCTGTGGCTGGAAGTGATCACTTTCACCAGTTCCCCGGCTTCTGCCTTGAAAGGCGCGGCAGCAGCCGGTTTTGGCCCGGACACCTCCCTGCCTTCCATTTTGGCTACAGCATCATGGTAGGGTTTGGCATCCTCCATCACATAGGTGTAGTTGGTGTCTGAAAGATGCTCGACCACGATGTGGCTGTCCAGCGCGGAAACATACGCATGCATTCTGGAAACCGTGCGCTCCCAGGGAATGCTGCCCGGGGATTTGCGGCCGATGATAAAGCGTTTTTCCCCGAGGGGAACAAAATGTTCCAGGGGGTTTTCCAGGTCCACCAGGAAATACTCCGCCCGGGCATCCGCTTTGGCTTTGAGTGCTGCGGGCAAATGCTCTCTGGATACCAGCCACACTTTTTGTCCGTATTGGGTCGAGCCCAGAGTGAGGCAGACGGGAGCAGTGTAGGCAATGGCTGTGGGCGTTCCTGGAATCAGTCTTCGGGCTTGAACCTGTTGCCCGCTGCCGGTTTTCACGGGCTGAGAGGGCACTTCCCTGAGGGATTTGATGCCGGATATCAATGACCCCAGGCGCATGGCGTCTTGCTGCGCATTATTCCACGCCAGGAAATCAGGCAAAAACTGCGGGCCCAGCCAGGAAAGCGCGGTCAAACCCAGGAATAAAAACAGTCCGATTTTTTGCATGCGCGAAAGGCCGGCCCACTGGTTTTGGGTTGAAAGCAAAATCCGCCGCCACAGGGAAATCCTGATGCCAAGCTGCATGCCTAAAAGGTCCCCTGTGTTTTCTGCCAGGGAAAGCAGCCGCTGCGCCAGCAAACTTTTCATTTTCGCCCGGACGGACGGGGCGGCGAACTTATACTGGGCGGAGAGTTTTTGCGCATCCTGCGCATAGGCCAGCACATTCGCCGCCTGCAGCATTTCCTGATCAAAGTATTCGGTAATCGCCTGGTTTTGCAGCATCAGCACCTGGGGCCAGTAGGTGAATACCCCGGTGGCAAGGCTGGTGTTCCGATAGGCTGCGGACAGCAACGAGCCCAGGAGGGCCAGGGCCTTGTCCCGGTTTTTTATCTCCGGCAGTGCGGCTGCGAATTCCGCATACAAGGCGCGCAATTGCTCCAGGTTTTGCATCTGTGCAATTTCGATTTGCAGCCGGGCAATTTCCCGCCTGGCACTGGCAGCGGTCATGCGCGCGATTTTCCCCATCCGGGTTTTCGGTTCTGGAGGAAGGATGCCCCTTTGTCTCAGGGCATCCAGCACAAATGGCAGCAGCACCAGCCCCACGCCAACCGCAATAAAGGCTGCCGCCG
>JAFGIQ010000188.1 GCA_016929575.1 candidate division FCPU426 bacterium | reverse complement strand
GCGGCTATGGAAATGGCCGAAGATGTTTATAGGGAGCTGCAGGACGCAGGGGTGGAGGTGTTGCTGGATGACCGGGATGAGCGTGCGGGGGTAAAATTTAAAGATGCGGATTTGATCGGCATTCCCATCCGCCTGACTTTTGGCAAAGGCGTGAGCGAAAATAAAATCGAGCTCAAGCAAAGAGGCCAACAGGAGGCGGTCATGGTGCCGCGCGGGGAAATCGCGGAAAGAATACTCGCCCTGGTCACCGCCAGGGCGGGCAATGATTGAAAAGGCCAAGTTGGTTTGCAATGTGTTACGATGCAACGGCCAGTGCGTGATATCCATACGCAGACTTTTGCAGGCGCAAGGAATCGGGGAAGGCATTTACCCGGTTGAAAAAACCTGCTGAAAAGGGGATGGGATAATACATTATGCATATCGGTCTGGCGACTGACACGTATTTGCCGCGCGTCAATGGCGTAATGAAATCCATTTTAACCTTTGCCGAACAGTTTCGCCTGCTTGGGCACAAGGTGACGATATTTGCCCCGGCTTTTCCGGAACTTAAAAATCCCGAAGAAGACGTCTGGCGGTTTCCTTCCTTGTATTTATTTTTCAATCCCGAGGACCGGTTGCCCAATCCGCTGGCGCTGCAAACGCGGCAGCAGTTGGCGCGGCTGCATGAACTTAAACTGGATATTATTCACACCCAGACGCCGTTCACGCTGGGATTGTTAATGGCATGGCGGGCAAGACGACTGCAGATCCCATCGGTGCATACCTATCACACGTTATTTGAAGCCTACATGCCTCATTACTTTCCGGTGCTGCCGCGGGTGATGCATAAACCCCTGGTGGCGTGGTATTCAAGAAAGTTTTGCAACCTTCATGATCAGATCATCGTTCCCTCCTGGGCGATTAAGGAAATTTTAAGCGGCTATGGCATCAAAAAGCCGGTTAAAGTTTTGCCGACGGGGACGGATATCCGGCCTTTTCAAAGTGTTGACGGCGCCCGCATGCGTCAGCAGCTCGGTTTTGGCCAGGATGAAAAAATGCTGCTTTGCATGGGACGGGTGGCAGGGGAGAAGAACATACCCTTTCTGTTCGATGTGCTGAAACGGCTTGAAAAAAGCCAGCCCAAAGCGCGTTTGGTCGTGGCCGGCCAGGGGCCGGCTTTGCAGTCAGTTAAAGCGGAAGCCGGTGCGAGAAAACTGGGCGCGAAGGTTGTTTTTCTCGGGCTCTTGAACCGCCGCGATTGGGCGGATCTGTATGCCGCCGCGGATTTGCAGTTGCTGGCATCAACGACTGAAACCCAGGGGTTGGTGCTTACGGAGGCCATGGCAGCCGGCACGCCCTGTGTGGCCGTCAATGCATTGGGGGTGCAGGATGTTTTAGCCGGCGGGGGAGGATTGGCGGTTCCACTCGCTGTGGATGCATTCGGCGCAGCGGTTGACCGGATGTTGAGCGACAAAGATTTATACAGTCAGAAAGTCAAAGAAGCCGCGCAGCAAGCGCAGGTGTGGTCGGCGGAGAACAAGGCCAAGGAAATGCTGGATACGTACGGCGGGCTGATTCACTCCAAACACGGGGGCAGGGCATGACGCCATTTTCATCCCGGGACATCATTACCTGGTCGCTGGTGGCCATCGTTTTGGCGGCCCTGATCACTTTGTTGGTACAAAAGCTTTTCAACCTGGCCAGTCGTACGCTGCCCACCTGGACCCTGCAGGATGCGCGCCAAAAATTCGCGCATGCCTATCCGGGCAAGGACATCTACCAGGTGGCCAGACTGCTGCTCCAGCGCGACCGTGTGTTTTCACGTATGCTGGTCTGGCTGCCCTGGCAGTGCCTGCTTGTGCTTTTTATGCTGGCGACCCTATGGGCTTTTGTTATTCCCGCAAAAAGCCGTTTTTGGCTGCTGGTGGTGCAAAATATATTTGTATTTGAATTCTTGATTCTGGCTCTTTACCCCGCTTTTCGGTTGTTGCAACGCATCCAGCGCCTGACCATAGAACGCATTCAGGAACTGCTCACAAAAAAATAAGAGGCCCGACACCTTGGGTGGCGGCAGCAGATGAGATGCATGCCGGAAGGGGTGAAACCATGGTCGTGCAACCCAGTGAACACCGCTGGCATACGCCAGCAAACAAAAAAAAACAAAACACTTTATCTTTAAAAATATTCTGGTAAAATAGGAGCAACTGCAGCAAAAAAATATTATGAAAAAGCAAGGCGGCATCTTCACCCGGCTGGGAAACAGCATGGTTTGGAATTTGGTGTTGCCAAGGAAAAGTGGCATAAGGCAGTATTGGATAAACCAACACAGACCTCCCCTCCAACACATGTTAAAAGTAGGGTTGCCTAAGAGTGGGAGAGGCGCTTCAATCATCACCTCGTTTGACCAAGGACTATTATCGGCGGAGTAGTGCATGTCTCCAGAAATCATTTTGGAACCAAAAGGAATATCGCCCCGTCTGCGGGAACTCATTGAAAAATTAGAGCTGGCACCGGACACCAAAAAAGACTTCCTTGCCGCCGTCCCCCGTTCTGTGCATCTTTCCTGCCGGCCGGCAGCGCTGATTGTGCGGCTGGACTCCGATAAACGCCTGCCCCGCGAATTGCTGGAAAAATTGCGGACCCTGCTGGAAGTACAGCTGACCGAAAGCGGCAAAGTACAGATGCTGTGGGATGTGCATTATTCCGCCGGGGTCATGTCGGCGCTGGAATACGTGCAGGAACACTGGACGGACCTGCTGGGTGTTTTTTCGCGGACTGTGCACATGGCCGGCGCCTACCTGTCCTTGGTGCGGTTTACAAACAGCGGCGGGGAGAACCGGGTCCGTATTGCTTTGGCCAACGAAATGTCACTCGTGGCGCTGCAGCGCCAGGATGCGGACAAAATCATGGGGCGCCTGCTCAGCGAACGGCTGAACATGCCAGTACAGGTGCGGTTTGAGATCGGGGAATTCACACAAGAGGTCCGGGAACGTGAAGCGCTCTACCGCAAGCGCATTCGTGAAGAGTTGGAGAGGATCCAGCAGGAAAACGAGGAGCCGGGGGGAATACACGCGCCGCAGACCGAAGCGTCCAAGCAACCGCGTTGGCGTGTTGTGTATGGCCGGAAAATATCCGCCGTCCCCACGCCCATAGCCGCCATCAAGGAGGAAGAAACCAATGTGGTGGTGGAGGGGGAACTGATTGCATTTGAGTGCAAGACCCTCCGTACGGGCCGGCAGCTGGTTTTAATGGACATCTACGACAAAACCAGCACCATCAATGCCCGGTTGTTTGTGGATGCGGGGAGACAACTGTCGCCGGAAGTGAAAAAAAGCGCTTATGCCCGCTTGCGCGGATCAATACAATACGACAAATACACACAAGATTTGTGCTTGTTTCTGAAAGATATTTCCCTGGGAGAAAAATCAAGCCGCCGGGATATGGCTCCCCAAAAACGCATTGAGCTTCATGCGCATACACAAATGAGCGCCATGGACGCCATGGTCAGCGTCTCGGATTTGATCAAACAGGCCGCGGCCTTCGGACATGAGGCCATCGCCATAACAGATCACGGCGTGGTCCAGGCTTATCCCGAGGCGATGGCTGCGGCCAAAAAGCACGGGTGTAAAGTCCTCTACGGCATGGAGGGGTATTTAATTGAAGATGCGTGGGCCAAAGAGCAGGTCGGAAAGAAACCGCCGCGGCCATACCATATCAGCATATTGATAGCCAAACCGCAAGGCATCCGCAACCTCTATCACCTGGTTTCAGAGGCGCACTTAAACCATTTCTACCGGCATCCCCGCATTTTACGTTCCAGCCTAAACCATCACCGCGAAGGCCTGCTGCTGGGGTCCGCCTGTGAGCAGGGTGAAGTCATTCAGCATATTTTGCGGGGCGCCGACGATGAGACCCTGGCGGAAATTGTCCGCCGCTATGACTACCTGGAAATCATGCCCCGCGAGAACAACCACTTTCTCATCCGTGAAGGGCAATGCCGCGACGAAGAGGCCTTGTTGGACATCAACCGCCGTATTCTGGCAATAGGAAGAAAAAACCGGATACCGGTGGTCGCCACGGGTGATGTGCATTTTCTCGAGCCCGGCGACGAGATTTACCGGTCCATTTTACAGGCCGGGATGGGTTACGAGGATGCGGCCCAACAGGCCCCCTTGTTTTTTAAAACCACCCAGGAGATGCTGGAGGAGTTCGCTTATTTGGGGGAAAAGGAAGCCTATGAGGTCGTGGTGGAAGCACCGCGGCGTATTGCCGCGCAAATAGGGGATATCGAACCCCTGAAACAGAAATTTTATCCGCCCAAACTGCCTGAGGCGGAGAGGGAATTGGAACGCCGGGCATTGGAGCGCGCCCGGATGATGTACGGGGACCCCCTGCCTGAACTGGTGGCCCAGCGCCTGGCCCGGGAGATCAAGGGCATTAATGAGAATCATTTCGCTTCCCTGTTTTTAATCGCCCGCCGGCTGGTGCATAAATCCATCGATGATGGCTATCTGGTCGGGTCCCGGGGATCCGTAGGATCTTCCCTGACTGCAACCATGCTGGGTATCACGGAAGTCAATCCCTTGCCTGGACATTATTTATGCCCGCAGTGCCGCTGTTTTGAGCTGGCTGAAAACGGGTGCATTGGTGCGGACATCGCAGACAAAGCCTGCCCCCGTTGCCAGACCATGATGGAAAAAATAGGCTTTGACATTCCCTTTGAGGTTTTCATGGGCTTTAACGGAAACAAGCTGCCTGATATTGATTTGAATTTTTCAGGGGAATACCAGGCCAAGGCGCACAAAGCCCTGGAGGAAATCTTCGATGCCGGCCATATTTTCCGTGCCGGCACCATTTCCACCGTGGCGGACCGTATTGCCTACGGTTTTGTGAAAAAATATCTCGAGGAGAACAAACTGGTCGTCCGGGAAGCGGAAGTAAACCGTCTGACCCGCGGATGCGCCGGCGTGAAAAAAACCACCGGGCAGCACCCGGGCGGCATTATGATCGTGCCGGCGGACATGGAGATTCACGATTTTACGCCCGTACAACGGCCGGCGGATGACCGCGACTCGGAGATAACCACCACGCATCTGGATTACCATGCTATTCATGATTCCCTGCTCAAACTGGATATACTGGGACATGACGATCCCACCTCCCTGCGCCGCTTGGGCGACATGACCGGCGTCAATGTGCGTTCCATCCCCCTGGATGATCCGGATACGCTGAAAATATTTTCCGGACTGGAAACCCTCCGCGTGCAGGGGGACATCGGGACTGCCATCGGCACCCTGGGTATTCCTGAATTCGGAACCGAGTTTGTCCGCCAGATGCTGGAGGCAACGCGGCCAACGGTGTTTTCCGAACTGGTGAGGATTTCCGGCCTGTCCCACGGCACGGACGTATGGCTGAATAATGCCGCGGAGTTAATCAAGGACAAGACCGTCACCCTGTCAACCGTCATTTCCGCCCGCGATGACATCATGAATTACCTCAACAGCAAGGGCATGGATCCGGAACAGGCTTTTCAGATCATGGAATCCGTGCGCAAGGGCAAGGGGTTGAATCCGGAGCAGGAGGCTGCCATGCGGGAGCACAATGTCCCTGCCTGGTACATCGCCTCCTGCAAAAAGATTAAATACATTTTTCCCAAGGCGCACGCCGTGGCCTATTGCATCATGGCTTTTCGCATTGCCTACTTCAAGGTGCATTTTCCGGCGGCGTTTTACACCAATTATTTCTCCCTGAACGCCGAGTTTTTTAACGCCGAGCTGGTGGTGCGCGGGGGTCCGCGGCGGGTGCAGGAGCGCATTCAGGAATTGAAAAACCGCCAGGACTTGACCGCCAAGGATAAAAACAGTCTGACGGTTTTGGAAGTGGTGCGCGAGGCTTTTGCCCGGGGCATCACCTTTCTGCCGGTTTCCCTGTCTGATTCCCACCAGGAATTGTTTACATTGGTGGGTGAAAAAGAGCTCCTGCCGCCTTTGATTTCACTGACCGGGCTGGGATTGACCTGCGCCCTGCGCATTTCAGAAGAACGCGTGGCGCGCCCCTTCCGCTCGGTGGAGGAACTGGCCCAACGCACAGGGGCAAACAAGAATGTCATCGAAATCATGACCCTGCACCGCTGCCTGGACATCCTGCCCAAGGCCGATCAGACCTCGCTTTTTGGGTGAGGGGGGGGGTTGGCGTGGAAACACCCGCGGGACTAAGAGAGCGCAACAGCTGAAAAGCAACATGCGGCCAAAGCTTGGTAGCCTGTCCGTGCGTCTTCCCAATAATGGGCAGGCCCCCTTTCTGGGACCCGACGGGGCAGGTTTACGCTATTATTTATTTGACATTACTATTGCCAATTATTATGATAAATGGCAATAGTAATGCCGGGGGTGAAATTGCATGCAGATTAAGCGCTATTTGGACCTGAATTCCATCTTGATGAAAAAATCATGCTTTTTGTGGGGGCCGAGGCAAACCGGAAAATCCTGGCTGATTGCGCATCAAATCAAGGCCGACCGGGTGTACGACCTTTTGGACGGGGAAACCTTTCTGCAATTCACCCGGAATCCCTCGCGCCTGGAAGCGGAACTGAGGCCCTCGGACCGGGTGGTGGTCATAGACGAGATTCAGAAAGTGCCGGGCGTGCTGGACCAAGTCCACCGGCTGATAGAAAAACGCAGTGTGCGGTTTTTGTTGACCGGGTCCTCGGCCCGAAAACTGAGGCGCGGAGGGGTCAATTTGTTGGGTGGGCGGGCGCGAGCAAGGATATTGCATCCATTTTCCCAGGTTGAGTTGGGAAAACATTTCCACCTGGACAGAGCGCTGGCTTACGGCCTGCTGCCGGCAGTGTTCTTTTCCGATTCCCCCCGGGAGGATTTGAAGGCCTATGCCGGGGATTACCTGGCACAGGAAATAGCTGCCGAAGGACTGGTCAGGAATATTCCGGCTTTCAGCCGGTTTTTGGAAGTCGCTGCCTTGTGCAACAGCCAGATGGCGAATTATTCCAAAATTGCGAGCGACGCACAGGTGCCCAGGCGGACCGTGCAAGAGTATTTTCAGATTCTGAAAGACACCCTGCTGGCTTTTGAAATATCAGGCTGGGGGGCTTCGGTGAAACGAAAGCCCATCAGGGCGCCAAAGTATTATTTTTTTGATGTAGGGTTGGCGAATTATTTTCAGCACCGGCAAATGGTTTCGCCCGGGTCACCGGAATATGGCGCGGCTTTTGAAACCTACCTTGCCCATGAGCTGAAAACATATTGTGATTACCTCCAAATAGACAGTTTGCATTACTGGCGTTCGCAATCCGGCTTTGAGGTGGATTTTGTGCTGGGAGACGAGGTCGCCATTGAAGTAAAAGCCAAAAAGCACGTCAGCGAGCGCGACTTGAAGGGATTGCAGGCGCTCAAGGAGGAAAAACGCCTGAAGAAATATCTGCTGGTCTGCATGGAAGCGCGCGCCTGGAAACATGGCAATATTTCAGTCGTGCCGTGGAGGGAATTTTTAAGCGACCTGTGGGAGGGAAAAGTAATTGATTGGGGACGGAGTGAGGGTTAGATGATTTATCAAGAAACTCAGGCCCCAAGTCAAAAAGATGAAATCCCCAAAGGCGCTTCCAAGCGCCTTTTTTATTGCAAATACGCCCCCTGATTCTTTCAATACCACCGAGGTTTCAATCTGGCGCTCGGAGATGGACCAGTATTTGCGCAGCAGACGGTTTTTTTCCTCTGCGGAAACCAGCTGAAAACCGTTTTTTTCATAAAAACGAATGGCCCAGGAAGCAGCGGCCCAGGTGCCGACCAACACCGGGCGGGTGGTGATATGCAGAAGGTGCCGCAGCAAAAGCCCGCCGATGCCGCGGTGGCGGTGGACAGTGCGCACATAGGCATGCCTGATCAGGGTGACATCCTGCACGTCCTGGATACCCATGACCCCCAACAGCATGCCGTTTTCCTCCCATCCCCAAAACACCACGCCACTGTCCATTTCCCGGCGCAGGGCTTCCCTGGACATGTAGGGGTCATGCCAACAATCCGCGGGGATCTGGTGGCGATAGGCCTGGGCGGCGTCATTGATGATGAGATACATTTCCTCGAAATCTGCGGGGGTGGTGGCGCGTAACATGTAAAATCCTTTTAGGGCACGATTTTTATTTCGGGTTCCAAACGCACGCCGTGTTTTTTGAAGACTTCGTCCTGGATCAAAGCCATCAGATCGAGGATATCCTGGGTGCGGCCCCGGCCGGTATTGACCAAAAAATTGGCGTGCTGTTCAAAAACGCGGACCCCGCCGATCTGCCGGCCCTTTAAACCGGCGGTTTCAATCAAACTGCCGGCGGGGATGCCGCAATGGTAGTCGTTTTTAAAAACACAGCCCGCGGAAGGGAAGAGAAACTGGCCTTTATCCATCCGGTCTTGCAGCACCTCCTTGGTGCGGCCGGCAATTGCTTCAGTCTGACCTGGAGTCAATCCCAGCATGGCGGAGACTATAATTTCGCCGCTCTGCTGAAATACGCTGTTTTTATAGGTGAAGCCGCAATCGGCCTTGGACTTGGTGGTCAGCCCTTCCGCGGAGGTCAGGGCAGTTACTGTCAAAACAATGTCCGCGAAACTGGCGCCATAACATTTGGCGTTCATGAAAATACCGCCGCCCACAGTGCCGGGCAGACCAGAGGCCCATTCAAAACCAGTGAGGGCGTATTGGAGGGTATATGCGGTCAAGTCCGCATTGTCCAGCCCGGCGCCCACCTGAACCCGGCCCGGGGAAACGATGGAAAAATGATTAAGGCCCTTGGTGCTCAGGACCACGCCGTCAAAACCATCATCTCGAAAAACCAGGTTGGCGCCGCCGCCGATTACAATATAAGCCAGTGACAGCCGGCGGCAGACTTCGATGCAATCGCGTAGGGCCTCGGCAGTTAGGGGCGTGCAAAAATACCTGGCATTTCCTCCCAGCCTAAAGGAACATTCCCTGGCCATGGAAAAGTCGGTAGATACCGGCACCCCAGCCGCACGGCTTAGTTTTGCCACAACCTCGGGGAGCGTGTGCAAAGTGCTGGTCCTTCCTGAGCGTTTTGTAAAACGTGTCCTATATTCATTGCTGTCCGAATTGCGTGAATACTGCCGGAGATATCTTTTTGCCAAGGTGGCAGAGGAAAAGAAACGTCCACGGCTGCAACCATTTTGGCGGATGCGCTCCATCCCTGCGGTTTGTGCACGCGTTCCCGCCCCACCTTGGCAAAAAGATATCTCCGGCAGTCTGGGTGCCTATTGGCGCCAATTTTTCAATAGGCATCGCGTCTTTCTCAATCCCAATTTGGACACTTATATCCTAATATTAACAAAAAAATGTGCTCTTCGTCAAAAACTAGTGCGGTAAAATACAAAAAGGCGGGATGGTCATTTTTTGCTTGACTTGCACCCATGACAGCCATATGCTATCATAGTTGTAAGACCACTTAGACGAAAAGAGTGGGGAAAATACGCCCACTCTTTTTATTTTTAGAGAAAAAGCGTGTGTTCCTGCACAGTGCCAGACAGCACTGGTTTGTAAGGGCATACAGATTATTACATATCTTACAATATGAAAAACAACCGTTTTAGCCGGGGGCGGGGAGACGCCTTCCAGGCCAATCATGGGTGACAAGGGTGGGATTATGGGCACACAATTAATCGAAGTAATGCGCCAAATTGAAAGGGCGCGCAAAGTAGACCGTGCAGTTCTCATTCAGGCCATTGAGGCGGCTCTCATTTCAGCCTCGAGGAAAAACCACGGTACTGCGCAGGATATTCGGGTGGAATTCAACTCCGTGACCGGGGATTTGCTGGCGTTTCTCAAGAAAAAAGTGGTGTCTGAGGTGCATGAACCATGGAATGAAATCTCTTTGGAGGAGGCGCAGCGTATCAATCCCAAGCTGCAGGAAGGGGACAGTGTTGAGCTGACCATGCGCCCGTCGGACTTCGGACGCATCGCCGCCCAAACGGCGAAGCAGGTCATGCTGCAACGCGTGCGGGAATCCGAACGCAATGCCATCTTTGAGGAATTCAAAAAGCGTCAGGGAGAGATGGTCAATGGCGTGGTGCTCCGGCTGGAACACAAGAATTTGGTCATTGATCTGGGGGATACGGAGGCCATACTGCCTTTTCGCGAGCAAGTCTCCAGAGAGAGTTATAAAAGCGGGGAACGCATCAAGGCCTACATCATGGATGTGCGGAGAACCAGCCGGTCGCCCCAAGTGGTGCTCTCGCGCTCGCATCCCGGTCTTATTCGAAAATTGTTTGAAATGGAAGTGCCGGAGGTCGCGGACGGAGTGGTTGAAATACGTACGATTGCCCGGGAGGCCGGCGCCCGTTCCAAAGTGGCGGTATGCTCCAAGGATAAAAATGTGGATCCGGTGGGAGCCTGCGTGGGCATCAAGGGTTCGCGGATCCAGGCCATTGTGCGCGAGATCCACGGGGAGAAAATAGACGTAATTCTTTTTTCAGAGAATATCGAAACCCTGTTGAGCGCGGCCTTGCAGCCGGCTAAAATTTCCAAAGTGGAAATTTCCGCGGAAAAAAACCACGCCATCGTGATTGTCAACGACGACCAGCTGGCCTTGGCCATTGGGAAAAACGGGCAGAATGTGCGGCTGGCATCAAAATTGATCGGATGGAAGATTGACATCATCAGCATGACGAAGAATCAGCAGGAAATGCGTAAAAAAGCGGAGGAGGCCTTTATGCGGACTGCTCCTGCTTTGAATAAAATTCCGGGGATAACGCCCAAGCTGGCGGAGCGTCTGCAGGCGGCGGGGTATATGACCGTGGGGGATTTCCTCAATGTGAGTTTTGAAAAATTGACCGCTATCCCGGGCATAGGCCAGAGAACGGCCGAAAAGATAGTGGCCAGCATAAAAGATTACCTGCCGCAACCCGCGGCCAAGGAGGAAAGAACGGCTGCCGAACTATTTGCCAAGTTCAGTGATCTGGATGACAACAAAGTGGAAAAAAGCCGGGAACTGAAGGCGGGCGAATTGTTTGCCGGGCTGGACCGCGCGGTCGAGCAGGAAGCCATCTCGGCAGAAACCGGGCGCTCCCAGCACGAGACGGTGCAAAAGCAGGATGTGCATGAATCGCCCGGCGACTCGGAAGAAGAAGGTGAGAAAAAATGACACAAAAAGTCCGTGTCTTTGAATTGGCCAAGGAATTGAAATTAACCTCCAAAGAGTTGCTGGGGGAGCTTAAAAAAATGCGTATCGAAGTCAAAAGCCATATGAGCGTTTTGGAAGACGAAACGGTTGCCTATATCAAACGGCATTGGGGAGAGGATGAAATACTGGATGACACCATTGTGCCGGGCATGACGCTTGCCGTCAAGGAGGAGGAGGAACAACAGGAGGCGTTGTCCGCCGTATCCCGGACGCCGGAGAGCATGCTGCCGGAGCCTGCAGCGGAAAGCGTGTCCGTTTTAGAATTCGAGGAAGAAGTGGAGCCCGAACCCGAGCCCGAGCCTGAGCCTGAGCCCGAACCGGAACCGGAACCAGAGGCCACAAAGCCTGAAACGCAGGCCGAACTCGTGATGTTGAAGCTCCCCGAGGCGGCAACGGTGAGTGATGTGGCAGAGCGGGTGGAATTAAAGCCGGCGGAAGTGATCAAAAAACTGATGGGACTGGGAGTATTTGCCACCATCAATCAACGGTTGGATCACGACACGCTGGAGATTTTTTTGTCCGAACTTGGGTATCGTCCGGAATATGAGGAGTTATACGGAGAAGATATCCTGGCCCAGGATGAGGAGGAGGACCGGTTGGAAGACCGGCTTTCCCGGCCGCCGGTGGTCACCATCATGGGGCATGTGAATCATGGCAAAACCTCGCTTTTGGACGCCATTCAGGAAACAAACGTGATGGAAGGCGAAGCCGGAGGCATCACCCAGCACATCGGCGCCTACCAGGTAAAGCTTCCCAAAGGATATGTGACTTTTTTGGACACACCCGGTCATGAAGCCTTTACGACCTTGCGCGCGCGGGGAGCACAGGTAACGGATGTGGTCGTATTGGTGGTGGCTGCCGACGACGGCGTTCAACCGCAAACAGTGGAAGCCATCGATCATGCGCAAGCCGCCAATGTGCCGATCATCGTCGCCATCAATAAAATGGATAAACCCGGCGCGGATCCGGAACGTATCAAGAAGGAGCTTACCAAGTACAACCTGCTTCCCGAAGAATGGGGCGGCAAGACCATTTTTATCGAAATCTCGGCCAAAAAACGCATAGGCTTGGATAAATTGTTGGAGATGTTATTATTGGAAGCGGAAATGCTGGAATTGAAGGCCAACCGCAAAGTCCGCGCCAAGGGGACGATTATCGAGGCAAAATTGGACCGCGGACGCGGGGTGGTGGCAACGGTATTGGTGCAAAAGGGAATCCTGAAGGTAAGCGATCCCGTGGTCACCGGCGCCCAATACGGGCGCGTGCGCGCCTTGGTAAACGAGCACGGAAAAGTGATGAAAAACGCCGGCCCAAGCATGCCGGCGGAGATCCAAGGATTGTCCGGGCTTCCTACGGCCGGGGATTTTTTTCAAGTCGTCGCCAGTGATAAACTGGCCCGTCAAATCGCCATGAAACGGCAGATGATCAAGCGCGAACAGGATCTCTATCGGGCGCAAAAAGTGACGCTGGATAATTTAAAAGAGCAAATCGCGGAAGGCGCCATCAAGGAATTGAAGATTATCATCAAATCGGATGCGCAGGGATCCGCGGAGGTGCTGAAAAACTCATTGGAGGCGCTCTCTACGGACAAGGTGAAGTTGACCTGCATTCACAGCGGGGTGGGAAATATTTCCCGGACCGATGTGATGCTGGCCAGCGCCAGCAACGCGATTCTGCTGGGTTTTAATGTCAAGGCGGAAAGCGAGGTTGATCAGCTCACCAAAAATGAACAGGTGGATGTGCGCATCTATTCGGTTATTTATGAAATGGTGGAAGATGTCAGGGCCGCCATGGAAGGGCTCCTGGAGCCGCACTATCATGAAGTGCCCATCGGCAAGGCGGAAGTCAGGGAGTTATTCAAGCTTTCCTCAGGGATGCATATCGCCGGTTCGCAGGTGATCAACGGTAAAATTCTCCGCCAGGCGTACGGCAAAGTGGTCCGCGACGGGCAGATTCTGCACTCGGCGAAAATTGAATCCTTGCGTAGGTTTAAAGACGATGTGAAAGAAGTGACTGCCGGCCAGGAATGCGGCATTGCCATCAGCGGTTTTAAGAAATACGAGCCCGGTGATGTGATTGAGGCCTTTACGCTCGAAACAGTGGCGCAGAAATTGTAAACACCAGAAAAGGGAGCGTCTTGTTGTACGGGTGAACCCGGAATGGGAGGGGACGTGGTTGTCGGCCTGCTAACCGGCGAGCTTCATTTTCCGGACAATCATTCGCTTAAAGAAAAGCGGATGATACTTAGAAAAATACTCGAACGCCTGCGGCAAAAATTGAATGTTTCGGTGGCGGAGGTGGAACACCAGGACCTCTGGCAACGTTCCCGCATCGCCGTGGCCTGCGTGAATACCACGGCGCGGGGAGCAAATTCAACACTTTCCCATGCACTGACTCTGATCGACTCTTTTCACGAAGCGGAATTGATGGATCACTGTTTGGAAATCCGGTGAAAAGACAAACGGGGCCAAGGGGAAAGACCAAAAACGTGGTGACGGCAGGATGAAGGCAAAAAGGACAGAGCGTTTGGCATCACAGATTGTTCGCGAGACCTCGGAAATCATACGCCGCAAATTATCAGATCCGCGGCTGCAGTGGATCACCATTACCCGGGCCAAGGTTTCACCGGATATGCGCGAGGCCAGGATTTATGTCCGCACGCTGGAAGGCGGGGAGAAACAGGAACAAATGTTGCAGGCCTTGCGGCACGCCACCGGCTATATCCGGCGGGAATTCGGGAAACGTTTGCAGTGGCGCATTATACCGGAACCGATTTTTGAAATTGATGCCGAAGCCGAACAAACGGAGCGTATTTTGAAAAAAATGACGGAATTGAATTACGGGGGGAGTGCCGCGGATGGTGGAACAGACACTGGAACGTGATCGGGACTATGAACAGGAGTTTGAAAAAGCGGTAACGATCATCAAACAATATGAGGATTTCATCCTGACCACCCACGTCAATCCGGACGGGGACGGTCTGGGAAGCGAGTCCGCCCTATGCCTGGCCCTGCTGAGCCTGGGAAAAAAAGTCACGATCGTCAATGCCAATCCCACGCCGGATTTATATTATTTTTTGCCGGAAAGGGAACGGGTGCTGGTGGAAGTGCCGCATACCACAAAACACGAGGTGGCTATTTTTTTAGAGTGCCCGGACGAAAAACGCAGCGGCGGGGTTATCGTACTGCCCGGCGGCGCCACGCACGTCATCAATATCGATCACCATGTATTCAATACGCGCTACGGGACGGTCAACTTGATCGATCCGGTGGCGGCCGCAGCCGGAGAGCAGGTGTGGGATTTAATCTGCGCCCTGGGGTGCCAACGGAACAATCGCATGGCGATAGGTATTTACACGGCGATAGCAACCGATACCGGTCATTTTAAATATGCCGGGGTCACGCCGCAGACGCATAAAATCATCGCCCAGTTGCTGGAGTTGGGGGTTCAACCCGGCTACATGAACGAGCAATTGTACGAGCGGGTGCCGGCGGAAGGGTTGCACTTGTTGGCCAGGGGACTGTCTCAGGTGCAATACAATGCACAGCGCAAGGTGGGGTGGTTTGCCATCACCCAGGACATGTTAACCCAGACCGGCGCCAAGGCCAATCAGACGGAAAATTTTGTGAATTACGTCCGTGCGGTTGAAGGGGTGGAGGTGGCGGTTTTTTTTCTGGAGACCAGCGATGGACGCATCAAGGTCTCTTTGCGCTCGCGGGGAGCCGTGGATGTTTCAACCATTGCCCATCAATTTGGCGGGGGAGGACACCGGCGCGCAGCCGGGGCACTATTGTCCGGATCCATGATGACTGTGCAGTCGGCGGTCTTGCGCGAGGTGGAAAGCAGAGTAACCAGCAAGGGTTAAAAGGACATGCCAAGCGGTTTTTTACCCCTCATCAAACCCGTAGGCCCAACATCCGCTGCCGTGGTTGGGCGCATCCGTCGTCTGAGCCGGATGAAACGCGTCGGACATGCGGGAACGCTAGACCCGCCGGCGGACGGCGTATTGACAGTCGCCTTGCAAAGGGCCACCCAGCTTATTCCTTATCTCCCCGGTGATAAAACCTATCGCGCCGTCATCCGTCTGGGAAGTGTTACGGACACCTTGGACGCCAGCGGCAAAGTGCTCCAGGAATTTCCGGTTCCCAGGTTAACCTCGGGTGAGCTGGCGGCGGTGCTGGAGCAGTTTTGCGGCGCGCAGTATCAGCGCCCGCCGCTTATATCCGCACGGCATTATCAGGGCAAGCGCTTGTACCAGTGGGCCAGGCAGGGCAAGCCGGTTGCGCTGCCGGCTACGCCGATTACCATTCACGCCTTGACGTTGGTTTCCTGGCAAACGCCGGATGTGGAATGCGAAGTAACCTGTTCACGGGGGACTTATATCCGCAGCCTGGCAAGGGATTTGGGGGAAAAGCTTGATTGCGCTGCCCATCTGCTCCGCCTGACCAGGACCGCCTGCAGCGGTTTTTTTTGGGATGAAGCGCTGCCAGCGGCAACGTGGGAGGAAAAATTGCAGCCCGACCGGTTGGAGGCGTGTTTGGTGAGCTGTAATCACGCTTTGCGCCATCTGCCAGAATACCCTGTTGACCGCCTAGAGCAAAAGGCCGTGCAAAACGGCCGCCCCCTGCCGGCCGCTGCCAGCCGGATGCAAGGTGTGCAAACGCCATACCGCATTGTAAATGCCGAGGGGCGGTTGCTCGCGGTGGCGCGTTTTCAGGAGGGCTGGTTGAAAATGGAACGCGTTTTATATGCGGCCGGGGAAGCAAACCAATGAAAGTCTACCGCGGTTTTCCTTCAATGAAAGACCAAGGCCGTGTAATTACCATGGGAGTTTTTGACGGCGTGCACCGCGGTCATGCGAAAATTGTGCATATCTGCCGCCGGCAGGCCCGGCGCCTGGGACTGACGGCCGCCCTTATTACTTTTAACGAACACCCGCAGGGGACGCTGGCGCCGGAAAAACGGCCGCCGCGGCTGGCAACACCCGAGCAGTGTTTGAACCGTCTGCAACAACTCGGTGTGGATGAAGTCTTTCTCGTGCCCTTTACCAGGTTTTTGGCCCACACCACCGCTGAGCAATTCATACGGCGGGTGCTGGTCCGGCGCCTGGTACTGCGCCATATTGTTGTAGGGCGGGATTTTGTATTCGGCAGGGATGCCTTGGGTAATACCGCCATGCTGCGACAGTGGGGAAAAGCATGCCATTTTGGCGTTTCCGTTGTTCCGCCCTTGCGGCACCGGGGAAAAATCATCAGCTCCAGCGGTTTGCGCGCTTTGATCAGCCGTGGAAATGTCGAGCTGGCTAGGGCATGGCTGGGTTGGCCTTATGCACTGCACGGATCTGTTGTGCGCGGTGAAGGTCGCGGCCGCCGGATCGGCCTGCCGACTGCGAATCTGAAAACCATTCATGAAGTTGTCCCCGCACCAGGGACCTATGCGGTGCGGGTATATTTGGAAAATATGGCGTGGCCGGCCTTGTGTCATATAGGAAAAAGGCCAACCTTTCATCCCTGGGGACCGGAAACCATAGAAGTGCACATCCCCGGATGGGATGGAAACATATACCGCAAACAATTGACAATAAGTTTTTTATCACGCTTGCGCGGGGAAAGGCGCTTTTCCAATGCGACGGCGTTATTGCGGCAGGTCCGGCAAGACTTCAAACAGGCGCTGAAAATATGGAGGAAATGAAGGGCAGGGGAAGAGCCATCTTTCCATCAACAACTTTTCGTTTCCTGCCAAAAGGGCTTCCGTACAAAAAAAACATCAGCCGGCGATAGACACCACCTATACCCGCGCGGCGCCGTCTTGCAAAAGCACGGGAAATAGTATACACTGCAAGACAGCGGGGCGCAGGAAAACCAAAAGGGCCCACCCATGGGGAAATCCGATGCATAAACCCTTACTTCTGGATCACACAGTTGCCGGCACAGTACAATTGATCACGCTTGCGGGAGTAATGGATGCGGCTGGGATTGCTGCGTTGGCAGATAAATTGGATCAGCTGGTCATACAAAAGAAAGTACGCGTGGTTTTGGACCTTTCCGCATTGGAATATCTTTCCTCCGCCGGTTTGGGAACGGTTATAGGGAGAACCCGTGAATTTCGCCGCCAAAATGGGGATATCCGTGTCGGCGGTTGTTCGGCACGGGTCGATGCTGTTTTAATGTTATGCGGCTTTACCCAAGCCTATAGGGTGTATGAAAGTTGTGAGCAAGCGGTCAAAAGCTATGAGGGGAGATCATGACCACTACTTCGAAAGGATCACAACCGCACATCTCCCGGGGTCTGGGGCTGCAGCTGCGGTTTGCGGTTTCGATATTGATTGTCATCGCCGGCATGATATTTTTAGTGGGATATATACTGCATTCCCACATGCGATCCGCCCTCGCCGCACAATTGCGGATAACAGGACTGGCATTGGCCAAAATAGTCGCCACCAATGCGGTGGAAGCCTTAAAGAAGAACGATCAGCTGTTGTTGGCTGATTTGGTCGACAAATCCATGCAGCAAGGGGAAGGTGTCCGCCACCTAGCCTTGGTGGATCCCAAGGGCAAGATCATCGCGCACAGTGATTTTAAACAGGAGGGGCTGAAATACCGCTATCCTGAAAATACGGTCACGGAAATACTGGGCGGGTCTCGGGTAATCAGTTATGCGCAAAACAACGAGCAATATTTGGAATGTGTGGCGCCGATTTTAAACAAGGACAATGGAGGGACGCGGCAGCTGGGAACAGCGCATCTGCTGTATTCCTTGGCACCCTTGGACAAAAAAATAACGGCCATGCTTTCCCCCCTGCCGTATATTGCCGGTGCAGGGTTGTTGCTGGTGGTCATTTTGGTTTTTTATTTCCTCGGCCAGGTTACCAATCTGCTCAATCGTCTGGCGGAGGGGGCAGAACAGCTTAGCCAGGGGAGCCTGAATATCCAGCTGCCGGTGAAACGGTATAATGAATTGGAGCACGCCGCCGCCCGGTTTAACCAAATGGTGCTTGATATCAAACGTTCCCAGGAGAGGATGCTGGAGAAGGAAAAAAGACGGCGTGAAATGGAAATCGCGCAGATTATCCAGAATACACTTGTTGACAAAACGGCGCCCAGGATTAAAGGATACTCTCTAGGGAAGTTGTACCGCAGTGCCCAGGAAGCGGCCGGAGATTATTGCGACTTCGTACAACTGTCCAAGGGTCTTTGGGGCATGACCGTGGCGGATGTTTCCGGGAAGGGAATTTTGGGAGGGTTGGTCATCTCCCAAGTCCGCACCTTGTTGCGCAGCACTGGTTTCGTGAGTTTGTCCCCCCGCGAAACACTGCTGGAAGTCGAAAGGCAGTTGTCACGGGATATGCATGAAGACATGTATGTGACCATTTCCTATATGGCGTTGGATCAGGCCAAGCAGGTGGTTACCCTGGCCCGCGCCGGACACACACCGGCTGTTGTCTATCGGCAGGACGCGAAACAATGCGAATGGATCACGCCTCCGGGTTTGGCCATCGGCATAGCATCCTCCCCGGCTTTTGAACGCGTGTTGGGTGACAAACGGATCAAGCTTGGCAAGGGAGACTTCATTCTTTTATATACAAATGGGGTGGAAGCAGCGTACAATGACAAAATGGAATATTTTGGCACGGAACGTTTGTCCGCGTGCCTCAAGGCGGCGGCGAATGTGTCGGCGTTAAAAATCATTGAGCGCCTGGAAAAAGAGATTCAATTGTTTACGGCCGGATTTCCACAACTGGATGATATGGCCATGATAGTAGTGAAAGCCGAGGAGGAAAGCAAAGCGTGAATAAGGTTGATTTGGCGAAAAAACTCTGCCAGCGATTCGGTTTTACCCAGCGTGAAGCCAGTATGATCGTTGATCATATCATGAATACCCTGGCCGGCGAATTGGAGTTGGACCGGAGGATTGAATTGCGCGGGCTGGGTACTTTTGGCACCCGCCAGCGCCGCCCCAGTCTGGGCCGGGTGGTTAAAACCGGCCAGACGGTACACGTGCCGGCGTTGCGACGTGTTTATTTCAGACCCGGCCGCGAATTAAAAGAAATTTCCCCGCCCAAAGCATTGCCTGAAACATGAAACCCAAGGAATTCACACTGGCGGAATTGAACCCTCCGCAACGCGAGGCGGTAGAATATGGTGACGGGCCGCTCTTGGTATTGGCGGGCGCAGGTTCCGGCAAAACCCGTGTCATTACCTACCGCATTGCCCATTTCGTCTGTCGGCGCCGGGTGGACCCCGGCTCCATCATGGCCGTGACTTTCACCAACAAAGCCGCCGGGGAGATGCGGGATCGCATTAAAAAACTATTGGGGGGCGACGTCGCCCAACGGATATGGATCGGCACTTTTCACGCGCTGTGCCTCCGCATCCTCAAACGGGAGGTTTCGCAAGACTTCAGCATCTATGATGAAGAGGAAAGCAAACGTTGCATCAAGGAGTGCCAGCGTGAACTCGGCGTGGATGAAAAAACGCTCAAAGTGGACAGGCTCGCCTACCGCATTGAAGGGGCCAAGCACGAATTGATAGATGCCGATGCGTATCAGAATATGGCCGTTGATTTTATCAGCCGCCAGGTGGGGAAGGTATACGCATTGTATCAGAAAAAAATGGAACGCAACCACGCCTATGATTTTGGCGATCTGATCATGGGCACAGTCAAACGCTTACAAACACAGCCTGCCGTGCAAGAGAAATACCGCCGGCAGTTCCGGTATTTGCTGGTGGATGAATATCAGGATATCAATCATAGCCAGTATGTATTCATCCGCCTGCTGGCCGGAGAAAGCGGAAATTTGACAGTGGTCGGGGATGATGACCAAAGTATTTATCAATTCCGCGGCGCGGATTTGAGGAATATTCTGGAATTTGAAAGGGATTATCCGCAGGCCAAAGTAATCAAGCTGGAACAGAATTATAGATCCACCCAAAATATTCTGGCGGCAGCCAGCGAGGTGGTCAAAAACAACCGGGGGCGAAAAGAAAAGACGCTTTGGTCGGAAAATCCGCCGGGATTGCCTTTGCAGTACTTTCGTGCCGAAAACGAGGCGGAAGAAGCGGAGTATGTGGTAAAGCAGATCATACAGGATGTCTATGACCGGGGATTGCGGCGTTTGAACGATTGCGTAGTGCTGTACAGAACCAACGCCCAGTCCCGTCCCTTTGAAGACGCTCTGCGCCGTGCACATATCCGTTATCGCATTGTCGGCGGCATGAAATTTTACGACCGCATGGAAATAAAAGATATTCTGGCGTATTTAAAAGTGCTGGTAAACCCCGCGGATGAACTGTCTTTGGAAAGAATAGTCAATGTGCCGCCACGCGGCCTGGGTTTCCAAACCATGCAAAAAATAAAGGACATGGCCTCGCAGAGGGGATTGACGGTACTGGAAGCCATGTCAGCCGCTGGCAGGGGCGAAGGGGATTTTGGGGAAAGGATCAGACTGGCTGCCGCGTCGTTTTCACAATTGCTGGCTGAATTAGAAAACGGCATGCACCAGGGGGATTTGGCAAAGGGTGTGGCGTTGGTCATCCATCACACCGGGTATTTGGACATGTGGCAGAAAGCCCCCCGGGATGAAGGGGCGCCCCGGCTGGAGAATTTGAGTGAATTAATAGAAGCGGCGGATGAATATGCGCATACCGGGGACCAGTCGGTTAAGGGTTTTTTGGAACAAATCGCCCTGGTTTCTAGCTGGGACGAGCATGAGGGTGATGCCCAAGATCAGGTCACGCTCATGACCTTGCATTCGGCCAAAGGCCTGGAGTTCCCATTGGTGGCAATGGTTGGCATGGAGGAGGGGCTTTTTCCCCACAGCAATGCCTTGCAGGACGAAAAAGGGCTGGCGGAAGAGAGGCGGTTATGCTATGTGGGCATTACCCGGGCGAAAGACAGGCTGATGCTCACAGGGACAGCAACCCGCAGTTCCTTTGGCAATCGCATTTACAATACCGAATCACGGTTTTTGCACGAGATTCCGGCCCGCCTGTTCACGGGCGGTACGCCTTTGCATCATCAAAAAGCCAGGAAAGCCGAGGAAGCCAGGGGATTGTGGCGGGGGGAAAAATACGCCGATGCCATCGATGAGGTGACGCCGGATTCCAGCTGGGATGAAGAGGGGCAGGCGGAAGAAGGCATGGATGTTTTTAGGGTTGGACAACGGGTGCGACACGCCAAATATGGAGCCGGGACAATTGTTGGACGCGTGGGCGAAGGCGAAGATCTAAAAGTGGAGGTGGCCTTTACCCACTTCGGACGCAAACTCATGATGGTGCGCTTTGCCGCCTTGCAACCGGTCAAGGGGAAATGCTAGATCTTCTTTAAAACCAGGCGGGCAGAAGACGAAAGTGGATGTTGGCAGGCAGTTTTGGGATTGGTCGGCCGGGAAAATACCCCCGGGAAAGAAGCGGAATTTTCATGCCCCGGTAAAACAAGTGGTTTTCGTTTTGGCGAAAATGGAGTATCATAGTGAAGGCAATATACTGTTTGTGTCCTTGACCAAACGGCTGGATGGCCGGGATGTCTGTGGTTGGCTGCATAAGCGCCGCAGATGTTCGCCAGGGACGATTGTGGCAGGTCCGGGACAAGGGTAATAAAAATCACAAAGATTGATTTCAAGGTCAGGAGATGCGCGAGCATACACTCTTTTTAAAGGTGACAAGCACGCCAAAGGTTCTTTCGAAAGTGAGGAACCGCATCCGTAAATTCGCCGAGTCATTAAAAATGCCGCCGGTACAAGTGGATAATGTTGAGCTTGCAGTAGATGAGGCGGTTTCTAATGTCATCCTGCATGCCTACCAGCAAAGGACGAATGGCTTGATCCACGTGTATGCCTATCGGGAGAATAAAAAACTGTTGGTAAAAATACGTGATTTTGGCAGAGGGTTCAACCCCAAACCCGTGAATGTCTCCACCATCAGAAAAGTCATTAAAAACTATACCCGCGGCGGCATGGGGCGCTATATCATGAAAATGTGCATGGATTCTGTAACCTACATATCGCTCCCCCGCCAATATAATGAAACGGTGATGACAAAAAAACTGGTCCGTTGACGGGTTGGTGAACAAAAGACAACTTGTTTTACATCCGATCGCGGCGGCAGTTACAACTCTTGCCGGCATATGCACGGCCAAGTACTGGAAGCGTGCTGGCAGAGGGCGATTGTAGGTTGGCCCGCATGACGGCAGGGGCAATGGTCGCCTGCCAGCGTGCAACCGTCCTGTAGCCGCCGGCCAGAGAGGCCGCGGCAGCGCCACGCCTCACCTGCGCAGCAGCCGGCGCAATACCTTTAAAGGACGCGTATTGAGTATATCTTTGGCCTCCAACCAACCCCGCCTGGCCTGGTTGATGCCAAAACGAACATTCTCCAGGCCAACACGATTGTGGGCATCCGAGGAAACGGCAACCAAGACATTTTTCTCCTTCGCCAGCCGGCAGTGCATATCCGACAAGTCCAGGCGTTCAGGATGGGCATTTAATTCCAAAAAACACCCGCATTCCGCGGCCTTGAGGATGATCCTTTCCATATGGACAGCATACGCCGGGCGCGAACCGAGCAAACGGCCCGTGGGGTGCCCCAGGATGGTAAAATACGGATTGTCCATGGCCCGCAGGATACGTTCTGTTTGCTGGTCTTCGGGGAGATTGAATTTGGAATGAATGGAGCAGACCGTAAAGTCCAATTCTTTCAAGATGCTGTCAGGCAAATCGAGCCGTCCGTTATCCAGGATGTCCACTTCGATGCCTTTGAGCAGGGTGATATTTTTGAGTTTGGCATTTGTTTTGTCGATGGCCAAAAGTTGTTGCCGCAGTCTTTTTTCATCCAAACCCATGGCTACGGATACATGCTGGGAATGGTCGGTGATGCCGATATACTCATAGCCGAGCTCATGGGCTGCAGCCGCAATTTCAGGCAAAGAGAGCGCGCCGTCGGTTTCGTCCGTATGACAGTGCAGATCGCCGCGCAGCTGCTCGCGGGATGCCAGCTGCGGCAGTCTGCCGGCTTGTGCAGCTTCTATTTCACCGGTCATCTCCCGCAGTTCGGGAGGAATATAGGGAAGGCCGACCTGCCGGAAGACTTCTTCCTCGGTTTTGCCGGCGACGTGAAGTTGGTTTTTAAAAACGCCGTATTCATTGATTTTTATTCTTCTTTGCTGCGCCATTTTGCGTATGGCAATGTTGTGCGACTGGGAACCCGTAAAATAATGCAACGCGGCGCCATAGCTTTCTTTGGCGATTACGCGCAGGTCGATTTGCATTCCCCCGTGTAAAATGACCGAAGATTTGGTGCCGCCCTGAGCTAAAATTTCAGACACTCCCGGATAGCTCCGGAAGGCGCGGTTTACTGCTTCGGCTTGCGAGCAGACAGCCAAAATATCAAGATCGCCCACTGTTTCTTTTTTGCGGCGATAGCTGCCGGCAACCTCAACCTTTTGCACACCGGGTATGTTTTCCAAATAGGCGCAAAGGCTCCGGGCGATTATTTCCGCCTCGGACCAGAGTATGCGGTTATACTGTGATTCGCGGAAGGCAATGCCTTTTTGAATCTGTTCTTCCAGCTTGGCTCCAAATCCGGGCAGGGTCCTGATTTTGCCATTTTCAGCAGCGGCTTTTAAGTCGGGGATGGAGTGGATGGATAAATTTTCCCATACCCTGCGCGCCCGTTTTGGCCCCAGACCGGGAATGGAGATCATTTCCAAAAGGATCTTTGGCAGCCGCGCTTCCAGCTCTGCCAGCTGTTGAAAAGTGCCGCTGGCGACAATTTCCCTGATTTTTCCGGCCAGGTCTTTTCCAATCCCGGCAAACCGGGTCACATCCTCGCCTTGTAGCACTGCCTCCGCAAGATTGCGGGTCAATCCCTCGATGATGCGGCCGGCGTTTTGGTACGCACGTATGCGAAAAGCATTCGCGCCATCCAATTCCAGGAAAACCGCCATGCGTTCGAAAAGAACGGCGATGTCATGGTTGCTGACAGGCATGATAAAATCCTTCGGACGGAAAGTGTCTTTATCATACGCGATCAGGCCGGCAAAAGCCAACTGGAAAAACCGAAGAGGCCCATAGGCGATGATTGCCAATCGGGAATCCACGCAGGGCAATGCCGCCAGGACATAAAATGCGCCGGTCAATCGCTCCCGGCTTGGAGATGGAAATTGGGGTCAGGGTGTGAATGCATGATCATGCAGTTGATCGTTCATGGCAATAAGCGTATACTTGTCCCGTGCCAATAGGGGCACGGTCGCAGGAGGACACATGTCCGAAAACGAAAGCGCGAGCGGATGGCTGGAACCATTGACCCCCTACAAATGGCGCATCCCCAAGGAGAAACATCCGGGGATGCGCGTGGACGGGGTGGTATATGCCTCTGCGGAAATGGTAAAAGACATTTGCCGCGACC
Source organism: candidate division FCPU426 bacterium (assembly GCA_016929575.1). Taxonomy (GTDB): domain Bacteria; phylum Oederibacteriota; class JAAXVQ01; order JAAXVQ01; family JAUVAV01; genus JAFGIQ01. The sequence continues at coordinate 7,744 of JAFGIQ010000188.1, read as the reverse complement.
AGGCTTTGCAACAAGTGGTGAATGTGGCGCAATTGCCGGGAATTATAGGCGCGGCCTTGGCCATGCCGGACATTCATTGGGGATACGGATTTCCCATTGGCGGGGTGGCCGCTTTTGATGCGGAAACGGGTATTGTTTCACCCGGCGGCGTGGGATATGACATTAATTGCGGCGTCCGCTTAGTGCTTTCACATCTAGAAGACAAGGATGTCAGGCCGCGCATATCCGAGCTTTTGCACCTGTTGTATCGCAATGTGCCGGCCGGGGTTGGCAGCGAAGGCCGGATCCGCCTGAAAAATCCGGAGCTTAAAAAAGTGCTGGAGAACGGCTCGGCCTGGGCCCTGCAACAAGGCTACGGCTGGCCGGGAGATCTTGAACGGACTGAAGACCAGGGGCGCATGCGCGGCGCCGACAGCGGCGCAATCAGCAGCCGGGCGCTGGAACGGGGCGCCAATCAATTGGGGACTTTAGGTTCCGGAAATCATTTTTTGGAGGTCCAAGTAGTGGAGGAAGTCTATGATGCCCATATCGCCGCTGTCTTCGGCCTGGTTGTTGGTCAAGTGGCGGTGATGATTCATTGCGGATCCCGGGGCTTGGGGTATCAGGTATGCGATGATTTTTTGCTGATATTGCGCAAAGCTGCGCAAACATACGGTATCGACATCCCCGACCGGCAATTGGCGTGCGCGCCCGTGCAATCCACAGAGGGGAAGGAGTATCTGCGGGCCATGGCCGGAGCCGCCAACTATGCCTGGGCCAACCGGCAATGCATCACCCATTGGGTGCGGGAGTCATTCGAACAGGTCTTTCGCCAGCCGGCAGAGCGTTTAGGCATGCACTTGTTGTATGACGTGGCCCACAATATTGCCAAAGGTGAGCATATCACCTGGCAGGGCAAGCCCAAGGAAGTGTGTGTGCACCGCAAAGGCGCAACCCGGGCCTTTCCAGCCGGGCATCCAGAGGTAACCGCGCAGTATCGCCCGGTGGGCCAGCCGGTTTTAATTCCCGGCAGCATGGGTACGGCTTCCTATGTTTGCGCCGGGGGCGAACAAGCGTTAACGGAATCGTTTGGCTCAACCGCGCATGGGGCAGGACGCGTGCTTTCTCGCCAGGCAGCCATGCGTCAGGCACGCGGCCGGTCCATTGCCGAGGAATTGTCGGCACAGGGCATCCAGGTCCTGGCCCGGGGGCGCGGCACTTTGGCCGAGGAATCGCCGGAGGCGTATAAATCTGTTGATGCGGTGGTGGAAGCCGTGCATCAGACCGGGCTTTCAAAAAAAGTGGCCCGCCTCAGGCCGTTGGGAGTGATCAAAGGATGAAGCCTTATGAGCTTTTGGAACACACGGCAGACATAGGCGTGCGGGCGTGGGGTCAAAACCCGGCTGAATTATACCAACATGCGGCACAGGGATTGTACGCCGTGGCACTGACCGCTCCGCCGGCGCATGGTGAGGAAAGCTGGACCATCAAGCTTAGGGCCGATACGTTGCCGGACCTGCTCATTGGATTTTTAGAAGAGCTTATCTATTTTTTGTATACCCGGCGGCTGGCTGCCTGCGCCTGGGCGTTTAAAGAAATGACGGAAAACACTGTTCATGTGGTATGCGCGTGCAAGCGCCTGGCAAGCGGGGATTTCAGAACCGAAGTAAAAAGTCCGACGTACCATAATTTGAAAGTGGAAGAGCAGGGCGGGGGGTGGATGGCGGAGATATATTTTGATGTCTGAATGCGGCATGAAGAAAAGCAGGGAGAGTGGATTGCCGAAAAATTAAATTCGGTGTATGATTATATTTTTACTTGTGTGGCCGAGACGCCGGCCGGAAAGTGGGAGTGCGCAAACGCATGTTGCATGAACGCAGGGCATTAAAACTACTGTCCATGGTGCATTATACCCTGGGGGGAGTGATGGCGGTCATCGTTTTTCCGTTTTCTTTGATTGCCGCCGAGAACGGCGTCAAGCAAACCGTGCTTATACTGTGGTTTTCCATTTTGGGCCTGGCCGTCATTTTTATTATGCTGGCGAATATGATCGCCAAAAAAATAAAAGCTGCGCTGCATATTTCCCTGGTCGTTTTAACCACCGCGGTTTTATTATTTGGTTTGTTTGCCTTGATATCGGCAGCAGTGTATGCGCAAAGCCGGGAATTATCCACACTCATGGTGGGTGTGATCATGTTGGGCGTGGTTCCTTTTATGCTTTTTTATTTTCCCTGGCGCATAAACATAAAAATCATCAAAGGGGGTTATAGAGAGGGGCGGCCGGCGGAGAGCACTCCCTTTACGGCAACATCCGCAGAAAACACAACAAAAGCTGTATACCAGAAAAAACATCAATAGCAGTGTTTGTCATCAACACCCCGGAGAGGATTTGCGGGGCTGATTGCAGATGACGGCGGCGAAAGGTGTTGGCGGGCGAAGGCAACGCCAACGGCCGTGGCGGAGGCAGACCATGCAAAGCAAAAACTGGATGACGCGCACGGCCGAAGGAATAAAGAACAATTTGCGTCAGTTGGAAGGTTGGAATGTTGTTTTAAGCCTGCTGGCCAGCCTCACTGTAGTCGCCTTGCGCATGAAATGGTTTCGATTGACCGACGCCTCCTTGCAGTCCTTTGCGGACCGTGTTATTGGCACGGCTGTTTTTTACGGCGTCAATCCGGTTGTTCGCACTGAACTGTATACGCAAATGATGTGCTTGTTTGCCGTGTCGTTTATGGCGACATTGATTGTGCTGACTGCCTGCCAGCAAAAACTATATCTGCAACATTTGGCCTATAAATTTAAACCCGAAAAGTATTTTATTTTCTTGCTCTCCGCTTTCGCCGTATTTTTACTGTTGGTGCACGTATTGGAGGAAAAAGACAAAGTATTACAAGGCTTTACCGCTGTCGGTTATATGTTGTTGCTGGTGTGTATCTGGTCGGTCCTCAAATATATGGCCCATCGCCTGCGCAACCACGCCCTGCGCACCTGCTTTGCATATTATCATCTGCCCGTGCTCTTCTATTTACTGGGCAGCACGGTTGTATTCATATTCTGCTTGCTAAAGAGCGGCAAAGCCCAAGTGCTGCCCATTGCCTGGGATTTGCACCTGCTGTTCATGGTTTTGTCATATGGGATGGTATATGCCTTATCTTGCCGGTTGAAAATCATCTCCTTGAACGGGCACACCCTGCGGCGCCTGGCATGGACCCTGATGCCTTTCATGGCCATCCCCATTATTGTCCCCATCAGCAATGAAATGCAATACACGCTTTCGGCATGGATCGATATTGCGCCACAACAATTGGCTTTTGGCATGGGAGGCCTGCTGGTGTTATGGACGGCTTGGCGGTGGGGGGCCAAAGGCAGATCGCATCATAGAGTGAGGCATTACCTGCAGTACTATTATTTTCCTCTGCTCATTATCACCCTCATCTATTTCAGCACCCACACCCATCTTCTCACGCATCAGGATATCAGCACGGATCTCCTGCATGTCGGCAATGCAGTGGTGCCCGCACACCAACTCGTCCGGTTTGGCGCCACACCCTTTGTTGATGTGTGGTATGCCCGCGGATTATATGACCTGCTGGGCCAGCTGTTCTATATTGCGCTCAACCGGGATGTCAATGTGGATATGATTCTCTGGCAGTGGCCGCTTTTGGCGGTCATGAGCGGCGTTCTTATTTATTTTCTATTGAGCAAGCTGCTTAATCCCTGGATTGGTTTGTTTGTTGTCCTTTTTACTCCCTATGGCAACATGCTTTACGATTATTACAGCTTCGCTTTTCTGCCCGCCTTGCTGATGGGTTACTATGCGCAGCGGCCAGGGTTTCAACGCGGGCTATTGCTGTGGGCGAGCCTCCTGGCGGCTTTTCTGTGGATGCCGGCAGTGGGTGTCATGTGTCTGCCTTCGGCCCTGGTACTGGTGATCGCCTGCCATCTGGGGCATAACCAGCGGGCGGCGCTTGGGCCGGCAATCAGGTCTTTTCTCTTGGTCATGGGCACTTCGGCAATAGTGTATGCATTGCTGGTTTGGCTTAAAGGCCACTCCCTCGTAGACCAAGCGAAACTGATCCTTGCCGCTTCTCAAGCCGACAGCTTGTACGGCAGTTATGCAAAAATGGTGAAGCAATACGATACCCAGGCGGTTTTTCAATATTTGATTTTTCCTCTGGCCGGCATGGCCTACGTCATGCGGTTTATCATCAAGGGGTTGCGCGGCGACGACCTTGCCGTCCGGGATTACATCATTACCTTTGTTGCGCTGTCAACACTGGTCATCTTTTATCGCGCTTTTGGCCGGCATTGTCTTTTTGAAGACTATTACACGTATTTTTTCATCCTCTTAATGCTTTTGGCCCCGTTTTTTTGGGTAAAAATGAAACGAGAGAGCAGTTTGGCATTGTTTTTAAGTATTTTTCTGGCCTATCTTTTTGTTTTTCCGGCCAGTAGTGTTCTTGGTGTTGAAAAATCCTTTCAATGGAAGCATTGGTTGCTCAAACCCCGGAGATATATCACGCCGGAGAAACACCTGGAATTAAAGGCGTTTATTGACAGCGCCACCCTTCCCCGGCAGACCATTTTTGAATTCACCAACGGGCATTTGCTTTATGCTTTGCTTGATAAAAAAAACCTGTTTTTTCATCACCTGACCGTGCTTTGCAATTCAGATACCACCCAGCAGATATATATCAAACAGTTCGAAAAACACTATAAGAACGGCGTTATCCCCTATGTGGTGTTTCGCGCGGATTGGTGGGGGTCCAGCTGGGACGGTTTTGCCACGGAAATCGGCGCCTACCGTATTGCGGAATTTATTTACCTCCATTATCATCCGCTGGTAAAAATCGGGATATATGAAGTCTGGGAGGCGAATGATCACGCCTGCGCCGATCTGTCGGCATTGGCGTCCCTGCCGGTATCCGTGCCCGTCGGCATGCATCTGGAAAATGCAAAGTGGCATGATGCTGTGCGGATTGACGGAAAAGGCATGACTATTCAAAACGGCAAACAGGATCCATGGCTGTCATGGTTTTTAGAATTATCCCCACTGGGGCCAATACGGCCGGATACAAATTATTTTCTAAAGGTCCAATACGCGTGTTCCCGGGCCGGAGCGCTGCAGGTATTTTATGCCTGGAATCAGGAGCATTTCCAGGAACAATACAGTTCCAAAGTCGCCTTACAGGCAACCGAGGAGGCCTGGGTGGAGATACCGCTGCCATTAAAAGCCGAGCAGGCTTTATTAAGGGATGTCCGTTTTGATCCGCCGCCAGGATCCATTTTGACACTTAAACACATAGAAGTCATATACCAAGGGATAGATTTCACGCCCATTGTTTCATATGAGCAACCTCCGCTGGACCTTCAATTGCTGCCGTACCTCTGGGGGAGGTACGATGATCATCAGGCGGCTAAAAAGACAGCCATATTGGATCAGCCGCTGACCCGCGCGGTACGGCTGGCGGACAACGAAAGGCACCGGTTGGCGTTTAATCCCGCTATTGACAAAACCACGGGCAACTATTTGCATCTGCGTATAAAAACCCGGGAAACAGGGGTGGTGACCGTCCGATACGGGGAAAACCTATCCAACCAAATTTCATTTACAACCAAACCAGGTGAAGCACTCCGCGATTATTTAGTGCGCATCAGTGTCCAGTGGGAATGGATGCATCATCCCGTGGCTGCCATTGAATTGCATACTACCCGGCCGCTTGAGTTGCATGGGGCCTATATCCGCAAAGGGGATTAGGCGCGGTTGCGCGGGCAAGGGCTCCCGCCGGAATTTGGCAACTCTTTTCCTTGGGAGGGTTAGGTAATACGCAAGATATATTTGTCGCGGATGCGTTTGAGTGTTTTTCTGATCCTGGACGGGAGGATTAAATGGAGCAGGGGAACCAAGAGCGTATACAAGGGAAGGCCGTACTTAAAGACCCCATATACTCTCACGCGCAGGCCCCACCATTCATTCATGAGGGGTTTTTTCCTGCGGTATAAAATCAAGAAGTCCGGGACATTGCCTATGGCATAATGCCGGCTTATTCTTAAAAAAAACTCATGATCTTCCGCCCGGTTGAAACGGTAAAGGTTGTCCTTGAAGACCCGGGTTTTTCCCATGACACTGGGATGGATGATAGGAAGATACCATGTAAGGGATTTTTTAAAAGATTCCGGGTCCACGGGATATTTGATCTCTTGAATGACACCCTTGTGTTCCAAGTGTGCCCAAGAGCCGCACACGTCTATTTCCGGATGGTCGTCCAAATACTGTTTTTGTACGGCCAACCGCCGCGGGTAGGCGATGTCGTCCGCATCCAGCAAGGCAATGTATTTGCCTTGCGCGGCCTGGATGCCCTGATTCCGGCTTTGCGCCACTTCCGCTCTTTTGCTGTTGGCGATGAGCATGATCCTGGCATCATCGTAGCTGCGGATAATTTCCAATGTGCGGTCGCGGGAGGGATCCAACACAACGATCAATGTAAAGTCCTGGAAAGTCTGCGCCAAAATGCTGTCCACCGCCTGCCGGATGCCGGTCTCTTCATTATAGGCGCACATAATAACCGTGATGTGTTCTTTCATGCTTGTGCCCATTTTCGCCCCGTGGTATAAAGTTTTGGCGCCTGCCGAACGAATCCGCTTTTTGGCGCGGCCGGAAATGCTGCGGCAAAGATCAGCCTCCGCCCTGTCAACAATACCAGTGTACTAAATGAATACGGGATTGCAAAAAGAAAAAGTGCCGGCCGGCGGTAAAGCGCGAGAACAAGGGCGGACTACATCCCGGCGGTGCACATGCAAATCAACGGCCCGCTGGCGGGTGAAAAAAATATTCCGGGCTGCCTGGCTTTGGCGGTGTTGTGGGGTTTGTATTTTTAGACAAGAGTGTTGACGAACAGGGACAAATTGAATATATTCTGAAAAAGCAGCAAGACTGCATGCCAGGGGAGGGAAGGACAAAGCATGGGAAGGATGAAGGGCACCGGCTGGCGGGGCAACATTGATTATATACTCGAAGTGGCGGGGGAAGAAGGTTTGGATAAAGTCAAAGAGGCGCTGAGCGAAGAAGACCGCCGCCTGATATTTTCCCAGCCGATATTGCCGTATTCCTGGCTGGACTACAACGCCTATATGCGTTTTATGATGCTGGCGGATACAATATTAGGAAAAGGCGATCTGGAGTTTTTTAAAGCCGCCACCATGTACAACGCGCGCAAGGATCTTACCGGCATTTACAGAATATTCATTTCATTTGCCTCGCCCAAAATGGTTTTGCGCAATGCCGCCAAAGTGTGGCGCCAATATTTTGATGAAGGGGAAATGAGCGTTCTGTGGCAAGGGGACAACAAAGTGCAGTTGCAGTTGGTGGATTTTCCTGACATTCCGCTGCACCACGACATTGCCCAGACCGATTTTATCAAAGAGGCGATAAGGATTGCGGGCGCCAAAAACGTGGTTGGCACCCATCCCCGCTGTATTGCCCGCGGAGATGCGCATTGCTTGTATGAGTTTTCCTGGGAGTAGTACAGGATGCCGCTTTCGGGCATGCCTGTCCCCGGACATGTGCGCCGGGCGAACGAACACGAAGAAAGCACGCGAGGAAAGGATATCCACAACCATAGGAGGAAACCTCTGAAAAACTGATTGCCAACGGATGTTTGGGCTGGGCCTTCGCCGGACGGCCGCCATGGGGTAGGCGGCCGTCGTCTCATCCCCATCCCAAACATCCATTCAGGCAGATGGCTATAAAACCTTTTTCAGAGGT
>JAFGIQ010000187.1 GCA_016929575.1 candidate division FCPU426 bacterium | reverse complement strand
TTATAAAAAGCTTGAAAAGGACAAACTAATAGGTGGTGCATTGCGTTTAAAAGATTTATATGAAAATTTACTAGTAAAAGAATAAGATGCAAGTAGACCGTCGGAAAATCGAATCAAATTTGCCATCCAAGGGTTTTGTTGTAGAGGACACACATCACAAGTATTTTTATCATGAAATTCAAGGAAAAAGAACAGGCATATATACTTATATTTCACATGGTGCTAAAAATAAAACATATGGTGATTCACTGCTTAAAATGATGAAAACTCAATTGAAATTAAACACAATTAGAGACGTTGCAGATTTATGTAATTGTCCAATGTCAAAAGAGGACTATAACAGAATATTAAAAGACAAAGGTGCTATTGGCGGCTGATAAACTGTGCCTTTTTTGTGCCTGAGAGACCAGAGACTAGCCCAAATTAGCACATCTCCTGCCAACATATCAAAAATCAAAAAACAGTTTCAATTTCATACTTTTTATGTATAATAAGCCGATTTCCGGAAGTTCCGGTGCCAAGGGCGTTAGACTTAAAATCCGCTGGACCGTAAGGTTCGTGCCGGTTCAAGTCCGGCCCTCGGCACCAGCGCCGCGCTGCGCGCGGCGCAGAGCATTTGAGAGTGGAGAGTGGATAGTAGAGTAAAGCTCTCAAATGCGGTCTACTCTCCACTTTCTACTTTCCGGATTTAAAAACAAACACGCCGCGCTGTGCGGCGCGCAGAGCATTTGAGAGTGGAGAGTGGATAGTAGAGTAAAGCTCTCAAATGCGGTCTATTCTCCACTTTCTACTTTCCGGATTTAAAAACAAACACACCGCGCTGCGCGCGGCGCAGAGAATCGAAAATCGAGAGTAGAAAATAAGCATTACTGAGATTTTCGATTCGGTCGGTTTTCCATTTTCGATTTTCGCCAAAAGACACAAGACTGTCCGCGCCGTGCGCGGCGCAGAGCATTTGAGAGTGGAGAGTGGATAGTAGAGTAAAGCTCTCAAATGCGGTCTACTCTCCACTTTCTATTCTCAATTTCCTATTCTTTATTTTCGTCCCCCTGCTTTTTACCAAATACCTGTAGGCTGGAAAAGTATTGCGGGTGTCAAATCCCTGAAAATACTGCCGGGTCTGCACACGGAAATAATAAAGAAGATTGCCCTTGACAGCCGGCGCGGTTACGTGATATTGTTTCGATAGCCGAAATATATGATGTTCAAATGATTTGGGCTTCAAAATAACAGGCTGGGGGTGTGCCGTTGACAGAAGAGATAGCCAGGCAGACCGAATACCTGCTGGACTTGCTGGCCAAGTCCCACAAAATTATTGAAGGCCAGCTGCTAAAACTCCCGCAGACAGTCGATTCCAAACTTACTTTGGGCCAGATGAGGATTCTGCATTACCTGATGGAACACGGCAGCTGCTCCATGCACGCCTTGGCTGCGCATAGCCGTGTGGTCATGTCCACCATGACGGATATGGCCAACCGCCTGGTGCGGCTGGGGCTGGTGCAGCGCCGGCAGGACAGCAAAGACCGCCGCCTGGTGCTGCTGGAGCTCACGCCCCGCGGGCGCACACAATTTGAAGCCAAGGCCAAGCACGTGCGGGAACGTATTGTCAAAACACTGGCAGCCTTGTCGCAGGTTAAAAGGCGCGAGCTTATACAAGCCATTCGGACGATTGAAGAGATATTGGTGAAAACGTATGGGAAATAATGAGGTACAAGCCACTACTGCCGGCAGGCCGCCGGCGTGAACGAGCAAAGGAGTGTCATGGGGATGAAAACAAGTTTAGTGCTTTGCCTGCTGGCTGTCGGTATGTGCTGCCAGACAGGATGGGCGGATTCAACCCAGACCGCAGCCGAGAATCTGCGGTTGGCGCTGGGCAACAACACGGAGCTTAAACAGTCACTGGCGGATTTGCAGATTGCCGAGGCGGCGGTGGAAAAAACCTACGCCATATTTGATTGGAAGCTGGACGGCAACCTGACGTATTCCGCGGATGCATCCGAGCCATCGTCTGTCTTTTCACCAGAGCAAACCAAGGTTATGGCCTACAAGTTGTCCCTGTCCGAAAAAATGGTCACGGCCGGATATATCAGCCTGGACCTGAGTTCCTCCCGGACGGACATTATGTACAGCCCGGCGATCTACGCCTTTGGGCCGGTCGACAATCCCTTGTTTCAGCCAGAGTTGGCTCTGACCTACACGCAGCCGCTGTTGAAAGATTTTCTGGGCAGGCCGGACCGGATCGCCCTGAAAATCGGAGACCGCACGGTGGCCTTGGCAAAAACCATGGTGCGGAATACAGTGGTGGAACAGGTGGCCAAATTCACGGAAGCTTATTCGGCGATAGTGATGGCCCGGCAGATGCTGGCTGTGCAAAAAGTCTCCCTGGCCGAATCCCGGGATTATTACAACCAAGCACTCCGTCTAAAACGCATCGGCATGCGGGAGGATAAAGACTTGCTGCAGACCAAGGCGCCCATGCTCAGCAGCGAAGCGGAAATCCGGCCGGCGGAGAACAATGTCATCATGGCGGAGGAAAACTTTTTCAACCTGACCGGCCTGACACCCCAAGCCTGGGAAGCTGGCATGGGGACCGCAAATACCCGGGTGGCAAAAATGGCATTGAATCAAACGCTGACCGAGGAAGATGAGGAAAATTTGATCAACCAGCAGCCGCTGATTCAGATCACCCAGATGAATCTGGAAATTACGGAATTGAGCAAGCAGATCGCTGACAACGCTGCCTGGCCGTCCTTGAGCGTGTTTGGCAAATACGGTATAACCGGACTGGACACGGATGCCGGCGGCAGTTTCAGCGAGATGTTTTCCAACGAATACAACAATTTCGCGCTGGGGATTAATTTCACCATGTTTTTCCCGAACCGCGGCAGTTCGGGCGAGATTAAAACCAAAACGCAGGAAACGGCCAAGGCGCGGGAAAAATACGAGGAACTGTACAAGGCGTTTGGCATGCAGATCCGCAATGCCCATCGCACGCTGCTGACTGCCGAGCAGGATTACCAGTTGAAGGTAGAGGCCCGCAAGCTGTACGAAGACACACTGGCGATCCAGAACCGGCACTTTTCCCAGGGGCGCATCTCCACCCGGGAACTGCTGATGGCGCAGGGGGATTTGCACCGCGCTCAATTCAGCGAGATCTCCGCTTACTACGAATTAATTAAAGCCATCAACACCTGGAAAAAAATGACCGGCGCATACGACGAGTATGTGCAAGCCTTCATCAAGGAGTAATGCCATGGGGTTCATCCGATTTTTTGCCAGTAAAAGCATTTTTGTCAACCTGATGGTGGTTTTTGTCATGGTGGTGGGGTTGTTCACGTTTATGACCGCAGCCAAAGAAGTGTTTCCGCAAATCAAATTCGGTTATATTGCCGCGTGGATAGTGTATCCGCAGGCCGGATCGTCGGAAGTGGAAAAGCTCATCACCATTCCCATAGAAAACGCCATTGAAGATGTGGACGGTATAAAGCGCATCACCTCCTGGTCATCGGAAGGCCTGTCCATGATCGGAATCGAACTGCTGCCGAATGTGAAGGATGTCAAGAGCGTGCTTGACGATGTGGAGGCGGAGATCGATGCCCTGCAGGATCTGCCGGAGAATGCCGAGGACCCGGAAATCCTGGAAATATCCACGGACGTTTTCCCCTTGATCAACATTTCGGTGTCCGGCGGGAAAGATTACTCCCAATTGCGGGACGCTGCCGGTTTTTTGGAGGACAAACTCGAAAAGGTGAAGGGCGTCGGGGAAATCATAAAGAACGGCTACTATGACCGGGCCATTTGGGTGGACGCAGACAAGCGCAAGCTGAACCAATATGGCCTGACTTTGTTTAATTTCATCAACGTGCTGCAAGACCGCGACATTTCCATGCCGGCGGGCAACAAGGTCTTTGGCAAACTGGAAAAAGCCGTGCGTCTTAGCCTGCCCCTGGAGGATGCGGAGGATGTGCGTAATGTTATTATCCGCTCCAATGACCTGGGCAACAACGTTCGGGTCCGGGACGTGGCCGAGGTGACCAACGGGTTCAAGGATGAGGAAATGTATATGCGGTCCCAGGGCAACCGGGCCATTCTTATGGAAGTGAAGAAGGAAAAAGGTTTTGACACCATTAAGATGGTTTCCGGCATCCGCAAGCTCGTGGCTGGCGTCAAGGATCAATTGCCCCCGGGCGTGGAAGTGGTGTTTTCTAACGACATGTCCATCTATTTGAAAAACCGCCTTGACGTGCTGTATTCCAACGGCTTATTCGGGGCAGTACTGGTGATTGTCATGCTGCTGCTCCTGTTGCGGCCATCCGTGGCGTTTTGGACCGCCCTCGGCATGCCGGTCGCGTTTGCCGCCGCCTATTGGGCGTCGCACGTGATGGGGTTTAGCCTGAACATGATGTCCATTCTGGGTTACATCATGGTGTTAGGCATGATCGTGGACGACGGCATTGTAGTGGGCGAAAACGTTTACCGGCACATGGAAGAAGGCCTGCCGCCGTTTGAGGCCGCGGTGACCGGTGCCCAGGAGATGCTGATTCCGGTCATTGCCTCGGTGACCACCACCATGGCCGCATTTTCGCCTTTGATTCTGGTGGGTGGAATGATGGGCGAATTTTTGTCCGCCATTCCCATAGTGATTATAATCGCCCTGACCGCGTCCCTGATCGAATGCTTTGTCGTGTTGCCGTCACATCTGTCGGATTTTGTGAAACCGAAAAAAAACCTCCGTCTGGAGGGAAAGCAGGAGCATTGGTTCGCTGTCTTGCGGGAAAAATACGGGGTCATGCTGCAGTGGGTGCTGCACCACCGGCTGCTGTTTGCCTGCCTGATCGTGGTGTTGCTGATTGTGTCGGCCGTGCTTGGATTCAGCAACGGAGTGGTGTTTTCCGATGCCCAGACACAGCAGATCAACATTTCCCTGAAGGCCGACAAGGAATATTCCGTGGACAACACCGAAGACGTGGTTAAAAAGATCGAACAACAGGTGATGCGCCTGTCGGCTAAGGATCTGGACGTAGTCAACAGTTACGTGGGTATGCAGGATGACCAGCATGGACCGCCGCGGTTTTCGCCCAATTATGCGCAGATTATGGTGTTGCTTCACATTGAAGACGCGCGCCAGACCAAAGACCCCAATAAGATCGTCAACCAGCTGCGCGAATGGATCGGCAAACCGGAAGGCGTGAAGGAAATCGACATTGAAGCCATCCAGGGTGGCCCTCCGACGGGCGCGGCTATTGATGTCAAGATAACCGGGGAAACGTACGAAGTGCTGGACCAAGTGTCCCGAGAGTTTTTGGGGGCCGTAAAGAACCTTGAAGTTCCGCTGCCCCGAAAAGAACGGAAACCGGACGGGCGGCAAACCTTCAAGCCGGTTGCTGACATCAAAACGGATTTCGAGGAAGGCAAGGAGGAAATCCGCCTCATGATAGATGAAGCCAAAGCGTCCCTGGCCGGCGTTAATCTGAATCAGGCCGGCGGCCTGCTGCGCGCGGCCGTGGCGGGGATCAAGCTGAAAACCATCAAAAAACTCGGGGAGAACATTGACCTGATGATTCGGGTGAACGAACAATCGATCAAAACCCTGGAGGACCTGCTGGAACTGCGCATCCCCAACCAATACGGCAATCGCATCGTGCTGGGTGAAATAGTCCGAGTGGAGCGGGGGCCGTCCATGTCCACTCTGATTCACAAGGAAGGCAAGCGCGCGATTTCGGTCATCGGCACTATCGACAAGGCACGCACCAATGTCAATACCGTGAACGGGGAGATCAAGAAACTGATGGAAGCGTTCAGGGCCAAATATCCGAATATAGGATTTGACGTCAGCGGCGAGCAGGAAGAAATGATGGAAGGGTTTATGGATCTGGGCAAGGCGTTTGTCGTGGCCTTGTTTTTGATCTTCATCATTCTGGCCACGCTTTTTAATTCAGTTGTCCAGCCGGCTATTATTATGCTCGCCATTCCCTTTGGTTTTGTAGGGGTCATGTTGACGCTCTATGTGCACCATATGCCCGTATCGTTCATGGCGGGCATGGGGTTTGTGGGACTGGCCGGGGTGGTGGTGAATGACTCCCTCATTCTGGTTGACTTTATTAAAACCAGGATCAAAAACGGCATACCAGTGGAGGAGGCGGTGGTGGAGGGCGCCAAGACGCGTCTGCGCCCGGTTATCCTGACAACCGTGACCACGGCGGTAGGGCTGTTTCCGCTGGCCTACGGCTGGTTTGGGGGCGAGGAGCCGATGATAAAGCCCATGGCACTGGTATTTTCCTGGGGACTGGTGTTTGCCACCTGCGTGACCTTGTTTATCATCCCGTGTTTTTTCGTGATGTCCATGAACGCGCGTATCTGGCTGCGCAGATGGTTCAAAGGCGAAAAGGCAACGCCGGTGTATTTTTCCAAAAGCACCAAGCGGTCTTTGCCGGCTTCAGCGCCGGCGGTGATGCCTAACGCCGAGGTCAGCGCAGCCAAGGTTAAAAAAAGTAAAACGGCGGGAAGAAAGAAAATCGGACCGGAGAAATGAAGCGACGGGAACAAAAGGGAAACCCAGACATCAGGCCGGTATTTGCCGGAGGAGGAGCAAGGTGAAAAGAGAATATGGGGCTGCATTCATTGCCATGATGGCGGGCACAGTTATGCTTACCGCTACGGTCGGGACCGCCGAATTTCGGCCGGAAGCGGCCGGCACCACGCCCAACGCTCAGCAGGCAACCATGGTTGCGCTGGATTTGCATCAGGCCCTGGCGCTGGCCAAAGATCAAAATAAAAATTATGGTGTGGCCGTGCAAAAAGAGCGTCAAGCGTACGCCCAATGGTGGGAAGCAATGCTGCGTTTTGGCCCCACCATCAATTTACAGGCGGGGTATGTATTGGACAATAAACCCATGACCACATCCTTTGATTTTGGCGGCATGGTACAGGAATTGGAAATGTCGACCAATTATTACGCCGGACAGCTGGTGGCTTCCCAACCATTGTTTACAGGGCTGAAGATATATAACAGCGTTTTCCTGGCGGGACTGAGGCACGAAACCGCTCTGGCAGAGCGGATGCTGGCAGGAAACAAGCTCTATCAGGAGGTGTCGGACGCCTACTACGGCGTGGTCGTGGCTGAAGGCATGCTGCAGGTCACGGAGGAATTGGTGCGGCAAATGGAGGAACATCTGGCCGTGGTAAAAGCCAAGCACAGGGAAGGCTCGGCCTCCAATTATGACTTGCTGCGGTCTGAAGTGCAATTGGCCAACCTTAAACCCAAATCATTGCAGGCGAAAAACGGCTATATTCTGGCAAAAAAGAAGCTGTTAATGGTCATAGGCATGGATTTGGAAACTCCGGTGAATCTTACCGAGGCGCTGCCGACACCAGGGCAGGAAAACTGGGCGGATATGCAGTCGCTGCAGGAGCAGGCGCAAAAAGACCGCTTGGAATTACAAAATGTAGACCGCGCCCGGCGCATGGCCGGAATATCCCATACCATGGCTGTCACCGGCAATTTGCCCAACGTGGCCTTGACCGGCACCTGGACCTATTATGACACACACGATCAAGACTTTCCTCCGGCCGGAGAAAATCTGAAACATTCCTGGGAGATCATGCTCGGCGTGCAATGGCCGTTGTGGGACAATTTGTCCGCCTGGCCCAAAGCCGAGGCAGCCGCGGCGCAGATCCGCCAAGCCGACCTGGCAAAAGAAGCCCTGGAACAGGGAATCCGGCTTGAAGTGGAGGCGGCGTATCTTGCCTTGCAAGCTTCCCTGGAAACCATAGACGCCCAGGAAAAAACCGTAAAACAGGCAGAAACAGGGTATCGCATAGCCACGGCGCAGTATGCCAACGGGATGATGACCAATATTGATTTACTGGACGCCCAGTTGGCGCTCAACCAGGCGAAAACCAATTATTTGCAAACACAGTATGATTATATTCAGGCAAGAATACGGCTTAAAAACGCTATAGGTGAAAATCTGGAAATGCTTTTGCCGGCAAGAGCGGACGAGTAAGCAATCCCTCTGCGGCACAATACATATATAGATGAAAGGATCAGGTCATGAAAGCCAAATGGAAATGGGTATTATGGGGTCTGGCGGCGTTGGTAGTGCTGCTGGCCGGTTATCGCATCATTGCCAAAGTCAGGCCCAAAGAAAAAAAGGTGGAGACCGCCATCGCGGTTCAGGTACAAGCGCCTGTTGTGGGAGAGGCGCTCAACACCCTGGAGCTGGCCGGGACCATTACCGCCAAGGAAGAAGCCAATGCCTATTCCAAAGTTCCAGGCAAGCTGGCGCGGTATGTCAAAACCGAAGGCCAGTGGGTGCAAAAAGACGACATTCTCGCCTGGGTTGAAAGGGATGAGATCGGCCTGACCTATTCCCTGTCGCCGGTCAAGGCGCCGATTGCCGGCCTAGTGGCCGAACGTTTTATGGACATCGGCGAGTCCGTCACACCGGCGGGCATGGGCGGGCCGGGCATGCCCGTGGCCCGGGTGGTGAATCCCGCGAATCTGGAATTGACCGTCTACGTGGTGGAAAAAGAGATTAGCCGCCTGCAGGTGGGCCAAGAGGCGCGGATCCGCGTTCAGGCCTATCCTGGCGAAGTGTTCGGCGGCAAGGTGGAAAGGATTTCACCGGTGGTCAATCAAACGTCCCGCACCACGCAGGTGAAAATCAGGCTGGCCTCCGGCCGCGGTCGTTTAAAATCCGGCATGCTGGCGGATGTTGCGATTATTGTGGGCCGCAAGGAGCAGGCCCTGCTCCTGCCGCGCGATGCCGTGCTCAAACAGAACCGGAAAGAGTATGTTTACGTTGTCAATCAAGGCGCGGTGGCCCGCCGCGACCTGGAAACCGGCTGGCTGCAGCAGGACACAGTGGAGATCATATCCGGCCTGCAGCCTGATGAAAAAGTGATCGTCCGGGGGCAAACCCGCGTGACCGAGGGCATGAAAGTTCAAATTGTGGGACAAGAGGAGTAGCCATGTTTCTATCACGTTTCGGCATTAGACGGCCGCTGACCGTATTCATGATTTTTATCGGAGTCATTGTGCTGGGATTGATCTCCCTGCAAAATTTACGGATCGACCTCCTGCCGGAGATGGATTTTCCCATGATTGCGGTGGTCACGACCTACAGCGGTGTTGGCCCCCAGGAGATGGAGAGCATGGTGACGCTGCCCATGGAAAAAATGCTGGCCACCGCCACGGATGTGCGCACCGTCTCCTCCAAATCGCTGCAGGAAATATCTGTGGTCATGCTGGAATTTGAGTGGGGAACCGATATGAGCGAGGCGGCCGCCAATGTCCGCGAAAAGGTGGATCTCATCAAACGCTGGCTGCCTGAAGGCGTTGAAAATCCCATGATTATCAAGTTCGATCCTTCCATGATGCCCATCATGTTTATGGGCATTTCCGGCAAAGACCGGGGGCTCGATTTTTTGCGCACGTATGCAGAGGATAAAATCGCCAAGCGCCTGGAGCGCATCAATGGCGTGGCCTCGGCCACGGTCATGGGCGGATTGGAGCGCGAGATACAGGTGCGCGTGGACCGGCTGGCCCTGGAAGGGAGGCAACTGTCCCTCACCCAGGTCATGGGAGCATTGGCGGCCGCCAACCTGGACCTGCCCGGCGGCCATCTCAAGCTGGGCGACAAGGATTATATTGTCCGCGTGGTGGGCCAGTTCAAAACCGTGGAGGAAATCTCCAAGGTGGTGGTGGGCAGCCAGCGGGGCGTGCCCATTTATCTGAAAGACGTGGCCCAG
>JAFGIQ010000186.1 GCA_016929575.1 candidate division FCPU426 bacterium | reverse complement strand
TCGCTTCTCCCCTGCTCATCACCTGTTCTCCTGCTCACCTGCTCTGCCTTTTCACCGCAGGCGAAAAGGCTGGTCGGGGCGAGAGGAATTGAACCTCCGACCCCTCGCACCCCAAGCGAGTGCGCTAGCCACTGCGCTACGCCCCGACAGTTGGTCATGATGATTTCAATACTACGCCTGAGCCGCAATAGGCGTACGAAATCAACACATTCCGTCAACTCTCCACTTTCGACTTTCTTCTGATAAAACCCCTACCGGCGATACACCTCTCGCCCGCTTGGCCAGGCAGCGCATGATGCAAGGCTGCGCTGCGTCTTGCAGACCGCCATCGAAAAAATGATGGCCGAGAACAAAAAGGCCCAACCATGACGCTTTCAGGGCCGGTTGAGCATTTGCAGAATCGTTTCCAATTCCCGTTTTACTCTATGGATTGTATTCAATAAATGATTCTCACGCAACCCTAATTTTAAATCCATCTGCACTTTATTCGGCCGTGATTCTGATCCCAGGCGCTGCTTGGCGCCGGCAATGGTGAATCTTTCATCATATAAAAGCGCCTTTATCCTTTTAATCAGATTGAGATCCTTGGCCCGGTATATTCTTTGGCCTGTGCTTCCTTTGTCCGGTCGGAGTTGCGGGAACTCTGTCTCCCAGTATCGCAAGACATGTGATTTTACCCCGGTCATTTCACTGACTTCCCGTATTTGATAAAACATCTTTTCCGGGTACACCTTGGCGTCATCCTCTTTTTGATCCTGACGTTTTTTTTTCGCTGCGGGCATGTTCACACCCCTTTTGGTTGAATGGGGGGATTGCTGAAAACAGATACGGCGGTCTTTTTCTTCCGGGGGGATGTTTCAGCAGTCCCAGCGTCACCATGCGCGTATTGTCTCGCCAATAAGGTACTCCACCCTATTTGCGGATTTTCTTTTTCAACCAGCTTCCCGGCCTGAATTGAATGACGCGCTTTTGCGGGACCTCGACAGCTGCCCCGGTTTTGGGATTGCGGCCTCTCCGCGGCTTTCTCACTTTGTAGCGAAAGGATCCAAATCCCACCAAATGAATGATCTCCCCCTTGCGCAGGGCATCACTGATCTCTGAAAAAAAATAATCGACAATTCTTCGGCAGTAGCGACGTGAAAGCCCCAATTCCGATAATCTTTTAGCCAGGTCCGCCTTGGTAACGGTCTGCTCCTTTTTACGCACGTTGCCCCCTCCGTTTCCGGTGCTTGCCTAAGCCGCCGTTTCCGCCTTCCGCGGGCGTTGCATCAGTTCGGTCACAGCCGCCAACGGTGTCATGCCCTCAAACAATATGCGGTGCATGCAATACGTTATCGGCATCTCCACGCTTTCTCTTTCTGCCAACTGTACGGTGGACCGGGTCGTTTCCACACCCTCTGCGACCATATCCATATTCATCAGGACCTCCGACAGTGGCCGGCCCCGTCCCAACTCCTCCCCCACACGGCGGTTGCGCGAATGCTGGCTGGTACAGGTGACCACCAAGTCTCCTATTCCGGAAAGACCGGCAAAAGTCTCGGCATCCGCATGCAAGGCCTTGCCCAGGCGGATCATCTCCGCCAAGCCGCGGGTAAGCAAAGCCGCTTTGGTGTTGTCCCCCAAACCCAAGCCGTCGCTCACGCCCGCAGCCAAGGCGATGACGTTTTTCAAGGCTCCGCCCAATTCCACGCCCGCCACATCGGCACTGGAGTAAATGCGAAAAGAGTCCGTCATGAAGATATCTTGCACCTGCTCTGCAGCCAAGGTCGACTCGGAGGCGGCCACCACGGAAGTGGGGACGCCGCGGCTGACTTCTTCCGCATGGCTTGGCCCTGAAAGCGCAACCACGCCAGGCAGGCGGCCGAAAATCTGGCGGATAATTTCGGACATGCGGCATAATGTTGATTTTTCTATGCCCTTGGAGGCGCTGACAATGATTTCCGGCGTTGCCTGGCAATCCGCCAGCCGGGTTACAATTGAACGCACGGCCTGCGCCGGCACCGCCACCACCAGGATCCGGCAATTCCGCACGGTCTCAGCCAAATCATTGGAAATGCAAATACTTTTCGGAATGACTATTCCGGGTAAAAATTTAGGGTTTTCACGCGCAGTATCCAATACCTGGGCGTATTCGGGGTAATACTCCCAGAGACGGACCGCATATCCCTTCTGCGATAAAATCATGGCCAATGCAGTGCCCCAGGCTCCTGCACCGATTACCGCCAGCGGTTGCCCGGCCTTTTGAATCGCCATGCCTGTTCCTTTCCCGGCAGCCGGGGCAATGCCCCGAAGGCTGTACTACGCGCCCTCACGTCCCCTGGTCGCCGCCGGTGCCAACCCTCTGGCCGAATTTATTCTCCGTACCTTTGAGGATACGGTGAATATTGGCCCTGTGCCTTAGTATGATCATCATCCCGGTGGCAACGGCCATGATAAATACAATGGCGTTTTGTCCCCCTTCACCCATAAACCATATGATGGGCGGGAATAACAATGCCGCGGCTAAGGACCCTGCCGAGATATAACGCGTCACCGCCACCACCAGCACAAAGGGCACCAGCGCCAAAAGCGCGGATTGGGGCGCCAGTCCCAGAAATACTCCGCAGGCTGTGGCCACGCCTTTGCCGCCCTTGAAACGTAAAAAAACGGTATAGGTGTGCCCCGCAATGGCAGCCAAACCGCAGCCTACGCGCAACCAATCCGCGTCTGCAACGGGGGTGAGGTGCGGCAGCCATTGGACGGCAGCAAAACCCTTGGCCGCATCCAGCAACAGCACAAGAATGCCGGGCAGTACGCCGAAAACACGAACCACGTTGGTAGCCCCCGGATTCCCCGATCCCACCTTCCGGATGTCCACTCCCCTCATGGCCGCGTAAAGATAGGCTGAAGGCAAGGAACCTAAAACATAGCTTGCAGCCAAAACCAAGGCGACCCACATCCAATCAGCCGTCATGTTTTCTTCCCTTTCCACCTCTGAGCACAATGACCAACGGCGAACCCTCGAAACCAAACCGCTTGCGCATTTCGTTTTTAATATGCCGCAAATAAGCAAAATGCATATACCGCGCATCATTGACAAACAGGGCGAAAGACGGAGGGCGAACGCCTATCTGCGAAATATACTTTATTTTTAAAACCCGTCCCCGGCGCGTAGGCGGGGGATGTTTATGGATAATATCCTGAAGCGTCTTATTTAGCAAGCTGGTTTTCACCCTCAGAGAATGCTCTTTATCCACCAAGGCCGCCTCGTCCAGCAGGCGATTCACCCTCTGTCCGGTCTTGGCGGAAAGGGTGATAATGGGCGCATATTCGACAAAGGCCATTTTTTTGCGCAATGTTTTTACGTACTGCTCGGCTGTATGCGTGTCCTTCTCGATGACATCCCATTTATTCACCGCCAGAATACAAGCACAACCGGACTGATGGATGTATCCCGCGATATGTTCATCCTGTTCGGTCAAAGACCCGGAGGCATCCAGCAGCAAAACCGCCACATGGGTCTCTTCAATGGTCCGCAAGGCCCTCATCACGGCATAGCGCTCGATGCCGTGACTGACGCGCTTTTTGGCACGCACGCCCGCTGTATCCAGTATTTGATAGGAACGGCCCTGGTATTCAAAAAAAGAAGAGACTGTGTCCCGCGTTGTCCCCGGCGCTTCGTGTACGAGTACCCGTTCCTGGCCCAATATGCGGTTTACCAGGGAAGACTTGCCGGCATTCGGGCGACCCACCACCGCCATCTTGATCAGCGATCCTTCTTCTGCTTCCTCTTCCACTTCCTGCCGCCTGGGAATGTGCACGATAAGCGCATCCAGCAATTCATCCACGCAACGTCCATGCAAAGCAGAGACCGGCCGGGGTTCGCCCAAACCCAATGACCAAAATGCGTGTATCTCCGACTCCAGGGATTCATTGTCAATTTTATTGACCGCCAGCAGTACCGGTTTAGTCTCGCGCAGCAATTGGCCGGCCAGTTGCCGGTCCGCCGGATCCATGGGGGTCCGGCCGTCCACTACCATGATCACAATGTCGGACTCCTCCAGGGCAATGGCAATTTGACGCCGCATCTGCTGCATGATGTGGTCGGGTGTTTGCGGCTCAAATCCCCCTGTGTCCACCAAGACAAATTCGCGGTCCAACCAGCGCGCCAGGTCGTAGTTGCGGTCACGGGTTAAACCGGCATACTCGTCAACAATAGCCCGGTGTTTCCCGACAATACGGTTGAAAAGCGCGGATTTCCCAACATTAGGCCGTCCTACAATGGCCACTACGGATCTAGACATTGGCGCCTCATATCCAGCAAGGGATTCAAAGAATAAGAATTATATACCGGTTTTTGCGAATATGGGATTTTTTTTATCATGTCATGGCCCCGAGAAAACAACCTGCAGCCCCGCCGCGTATTTCCAACCCTCTCTCCCTCCTGTTATTTTTTGTTTTTAGAGGTCTCTTTTTGTTATTTTTATGAAATATTCTCAGCCTTCCCGGAGTCGTATATATATATAAGGAATGAAAGCATGACGTGCAAAAGAGGAACGGGTAATGCTCTCAAAACCAAGTCCAGCCTATGGTCCCTGTCCATTTATCCGCCGGGGCCTCCCGCGTACTATCCCCCGCAGAAAAACCGCATCCACATCAAAGATCAAGATACAAACATCAGCCGCGGACAACACGTGGTCAGGGCCGGAGTA
>JAFGIQ010000185.1 GCA_016929575.1 candidate division FCPU426 bacterium | reverse complement strand
CACCGGCCGGTGTCAAGCCAACGCAACAGCATGAGCATAAAAAGCAGTATCAGGAAGACCACCAGGCTGGTCATGAGGATTTCACAATCGAAGAAGGCCAGCACCCCGTAGAAGGCAGCCAAACTTCCGGCCCAGAGGGCGACGTGCGGCTCCGACGGTCTTACTTTCCTGGCCAGGCTATAGATCAACACACAGCTTGCAGAACCCATCACTATTTGTACGAGGAGCAGAGTGAATAAATGAACGCCGAAGATTTTAAAAACCACCACCAAAAACCAGGAATAAAGCGGACTTTGAAAAGGAACGGCATCCGGAAACCATTTGCCGCCTTCCAGGATCCGCATGGCCTGCATAAAATAGGTGATGGAATCGCCGACCGGCAGGTAAAAAGTCGGGGAATGCTGATACTGCCATAGGCAAGCCAAGCGGACCGCGAGCGCCATGGCAAACACCACCGCCATGCTTTTTATTTCCTGTCTGGAATCCATGTTCACCCGTCTCCCGGCCCGAACACCCTGCCGCGGATGTGACCCGCATTGTTTTTCCGGCTGCCAAAAGCAGATTATATAAAGCGGTAGAATTGTTTCTTTTTCAGCCGCAGTGCTTTCTGATAAATGAGGTTGGCGATGGCCGTATCTTGAATGGCCAAGCCCGTCGAGTCAAACACCGTTGTTTCCAAAAGCCGTGTCCGCCCCTTTTTGCTCCCGGCCGCAATCTCGCCGATATGGGCGTAAATATCGGAGCGTTGCAATTGACCGCAGCGAAGGGGGACGTTTATTTCACCGCTATGGGCCGCCTGCTCCCAGGCATCCACGACGATTTTCGCCTTTTGCAGGAGGCGGTAATCCAGTTCCTGCTTGCCTTTGGCGTCCGCCCCGATAGCGTTGATATGCACGCCTTTTTTCAGCCATTCCGGTTTTATCAGCGGCCGCCGGGAGGGCGTGGTGGTAACAATAATGTCCGCATTTTCCACACAACCTCTCACCGACTCTGCAACCGAAACACGCAATCCGGTCACTTTAGCCATTTCCTGCTGGTAACGAACCGCCTCCAAGCGCTTCAAACCGCAAACTGAAACAGACTCCAGTGCCCGCACCTCGCACAGGGCCAGAAGCTGGTACTTGGCTTGCACTCCGCAGCCGATGATGCCGACATGCTTGGCATCGCGGCGCGCCAGATATTTGGCGGCCACGCCGCCGGCTGCGGCAGTCCTCATCGCGGTGGCGTACGTTGCGTCCATGACACATAATGGAAATCCGGTCCGTGGATCGCTTAAAATCAGCAAAGCCATGACCGTTGGCAGGCCTTTTTTCAGGTTGTGCGGATGTACGTTCACCCATTTAATGCTGCAGCCCGGAAACCCGTCCACAGCCGCTGGCATGGCCCTGAAATCGCCCTGATACCGTTCAAAATGAATATACAATTTGGCCGGCATTTGCACCCGGCCCTCACCCAAACGTTTGAATGCTTTTTCCACCGCTGGCATGGCTTCCCTGAGTGTGACTAATTTTCGAATCGTTCTTTGGTCCAGCAAAAGTGTGCGTTTGCTTGCGGCCATCCGCTTGTCTCCATCCTGTTATATATTTCCCGCCGCGGGGCATGGTAGACATTATAGAAAACCCTTGAAAAGAAGTCTTTATCTTTTTCTGACAAACTTGCCGCCCGTAACGGTGTCTAATAAACAGGAATGACGGAACAGGCGAAAAAGGCACACACCCTGCAAAG
The DNA here is from genome assembly GCA_016929575.1 of candidate division FCPU426 bacterium. GTDB lineage: Bacteria > Oederibacteriota > JAAXVQ01 > JAAXVQ01 > JAUVAV01 > JAFGIQ01. Next base: position 15,221 of record JAFGIQ010000185.1, on the reverse strand, counting down.
GGTGTCGTCGCTTAATTTTTCTATACGGAGTGTAACATGACCCGAAAAATGCTCCTTTTAAAAAAAGAAGGAATCTCTACCATGGCCCGTAACCGGGTCAAACCAGTAACCGCGACGGTTTCTTTTGAAGAGCTTAACAGCATGACATGGTCCAGATCCTTTATCGTGCAATTGGACATTGATCCGGGTTGGTATATCAATTTGCACCAGCCGAAGCATACGTTTCTTCATCCCACTTTCATCACCATAAAACCCCACCCGTTGATCAAACTGGGCAGCATTGAATACCCGGAGGGTTCACTGGTTAAAATCCCCTACTCCCCTGCATGGATTCCAGTGTATCGCGAAACTGCAATCATCCGGGGAAAAATACAATTGGCTTTTAAGCCATCGGGCACAATCGAACCCTGTACTTGGCAGATCTATTTTCAAGCCTGTAGTGACACGGGTTGCCAAGAGGCAAAAATAATCACTGTGCAAACACCCCTGTAGCTTCTGCTGGTGTGCCGGGAGAAATTTTACCGGGTGTAAAAAGGGGCTTTTTAAAAACCAGTGTTTTCTTATGAATAGTGCTTGGGGACTGCCTGCAATATATTTTGACAACCATTTTCGGGCAATGAATGCAGGGGTTTCCATTTCAATGCCGGATGGTTCTTAAATATAAGCACGGGGATCGGATGTTTCAGGGAAACAACAATTTGTGCTAAAAAGTAACACTTGCACACCTACGCTGCTGAAATAATACAACTATCCGGCAGGTATATTTCTTGCGTATTCAATCAGGTGGATAAAAGAAAGGAAGGCAAACCATGATAACCATGATTTCATCATATAAATCGTTAAATCGCATGCTGGAAACCTATATGCGCAGACTGCGCCTGGATTTGCATGTACAATTCAGCCTGCGTGATGAACAGGGGCAATCCCGGCCTTTGCACATGAATGCCTCGCCCGGCAGCAGGGAAACCACTAAGGACGCGGATCTTCGTCTCCGTGGCGAAGGTGCTATGGGCGGCCTGGTTCTGAACACCATCCTTTTTGTGAAGAACATGGAACAAGACACGCCTGTGGAAGCATCCGGCATACTCCATGCCAGTGATACTTTCCAGCCTGAACGCCTGGCGGATCTTGCAAAAATGCTGTTCGGACAGGCAGCTGCAAACCGGGCCGAGGATGAGAAGACCGGTTTACATCCTCCCAAACCCAATAAAAGCAAATGATGTAAACCGGTTGGGATGCCGGCCTTCCGTAAAATACAATTCATTTTGCTTTTACTGCCTCTATTCGTCTATAATAACCGCAAACCCTGGTTTCCCGGAGACCCATGCCTCTTTTCGAAAAGATCAAACACGAAGCGAGACAATTATTTCACGGTTCCAAAGGTTCGCACGATTGGGAACACACGGAGCGGGTGTTGGTTTTGGCCCTGCATCTGGCGGAAAAAGAAGGGGCTGACCAGGAAATCGTCCGTTATGCGGCCGTTTTGCACGACATTGGACGGGCCGAGGAGGATCAAAGCAGCGGACAAGTCTGTCATGCCGAACGCGGCGCAACCATGGCCCGGTTGCTGCTTGCGCGCCACGGTCTGGAGCCGTTGAAAATCGAGCGCATTGCCCGCTGCATTCAAACACACCGATTTCGCGGACGCCTCCAGCCGGAAACACCGGAAGCCAAGGTCCTGTTTGACGCGGATAAGCTGGATTCCCTGGGCGCAGTGGGAATCGGCCGCGCTTTTCTGTTTGCTGGCGAAGTAGGGGCGAAATTGCATAATCCGGAGGCGGATATTGAAAAAACCCTGCCGTATACAGAGGAAGACACCGCCTACCGGGAATATTGTTTAAAACTGAGCAAAATCAAGGGCCGCATTCTGACTGCAGAAGGCCGGCGGCTGGCCGGGGAGCGTCACGCATTTATGGAAAATTTTTTCATGCGCCTTAACCGGGAAATAGATGGTGAATGGTAGTGCGCCCCGGCTATATGCCAAAGGCGAAGATGCATCCCTGGCAGATGACCAGCAGGTTCGGGCAGAGCAGCATCAGGCCGTGAAATAATGCTCCAGCAGAAATTTCACTCCCATGACGACCAGGATTACGCCTCCGCTGATCTCCATGCGTTTGCCGAAAACCAACCCCAGTCTGCAACCCACTTTGATTCCCATCGCAGTCATGGTTGCTGCCACCAAGCCGATAAGCGCAGCCGTCATCCATATCTTTGCCTGCAGAAAGGAAAAACCAACACCCACTGCCAGGGCGTCGATACTGGTGGCCACTGCCAAAGACAGCAGCAACAGGCCCCGGGTGGGATCCCCTGCCGCCCACCTGTTTTCTTTGCCTTTCCATCCGCTCCAGATCATGTGCATTCCCACTCCGGTCAGCAGGCCGAAGGCCACCCAGTGATCCCACGAATGTATCTTATCCGCCACTGTCATTCCGGCCAGCCAGCCGATGAGCGGCATGCCGAATTGAAAGAATCCGAAAGCCCCGGCCATGCGGACCACTTGCCGCCAGTTGACCTGGCAGAGTTTTACACCCACAGCCACTGATACAGCCAATGCATCCATACCCAATCCTATGGCAATACCCATCAATTCTGGAAAAGTCATGGTTTTTCTGCTTTCATGGCAGCCCCCCGGGGTTTATTTCATCCGCTGGCAGCTGTCCTGCTTCCAGCCCGATGGCCCGCGCTCTTGCTGTATATCAAGAAATATGGAAACCCACTATACGTTTTATAGGGCGCTTCCTCTGCCTTTTGCATCATGGCTGTGCTTCAGGTGTCGGCAAAAGGCGATAAATATTCAGCGTCCCGCCGCGGCCCTGGGTTTTAAAGCTTTTGACAGGCTCTCCCAAGCTCACAGTTACCTGCTCCACCTTTTCTGCCGCATAGACATCTCCGATGGGGTGCGGCGGCAATACCATATACCCCGGTTTTTTCACATATGCGTCGAATCGGCTTCCGCCGGCGGGAATGACCCTGATCAGGTCGTCATCCCTATTGTCCGAATCATACATGCGCGGCCGTGTAAATGCATACGCGGCATCGTTATCCAGATAATAAGCAAGCGTTGCCCGGGTGACAGGTCCGAAAACCCAGACTGTTTCGCCGTTTTGCATTCTTTCCTGAAGGTAGGAGGACGCCCCTTTCCAATCCGGTTTAAAATCCGGCCTTCCTCCGGTATAGTAATGCCGCAACGGCCACCAGAGCAACAAGGCCGTGGCGGCCAGCAAAACGACATCCGCCTGCCGGTATTTCCATCTTGCCAACAGCCGTTCCAGCAGATATGCACACAACAGCAGATATACAGGCAGTAAAAAAATGAGATTACGGGTTGTAACCACTTTTTTAAAAAATGATGCGCAATAAAAACCGGCAAACAGCAGAACCAACATCCCTCCCATCCCGGCCATCCTCCGGTTTCCTTTTATCACAGCCGTGGCCACCCCCCCCAGCATGAGCATAAGGTAAAGATAGTACCAAAAACCTTCTTCTCCGCCAGTGTGGATGCTAAAAGCATTCAAGACAAATTTGATAAACCATTTGTCCGCAACCAGGCCATAGAAAATTTCGCCGCCGCTGTTTTTAATTTGCTGGAGAAAAATTGGCAGCCAAGGCAGGAAGAGCGCGCCCGGCAGGGCGGTTGCCAGTGACAGCAGCGCATAATAACGCCTCCGCGCCTGTAGGCCGGAAACGGCGATGCCTAAAAAGGCGGTTTCTGCCAGCAGCATGAAAAAGCCGAAATAGTGCGTTAGCAAAACCAGGCCGTTTACCAGACCCAATGCCAGGGCGGATTTCCAATTCGGCCGGCAATAAAAAAGCCAGGCCAGCACATAACTTAACAGCGCCAGCATCAACAACAAAGAATACATCCGCGCTTCCTGGGCATAGGCAACAGCCATGGGTGACATTGCCAGCAAAAGGGCGGCCAGACCGGCGGTTTGGTCATTCGCCAGTTTCTGTGCCCAGAGATACACTAAATAGACCGCTATCAGACTGTAGCAAACGGCGGGAAAACGCACCCACCACTCGGATGCTCCACTCCCGGCAAATATTTTCAACAACATATAATCCAAGGGTGGTGATAAATGCGTACTGACTTGGCCGAATAATTCTTTCCAGGATGCGCGGGCGGTCATAACCTGCGCCATCTCGTCCACCCATAGGGAGTGGGCGCCCAGGTCAAAGAGGCGCAACCCTGCGGCCAGACCCAAAATGCCTGTCAGGATCCAATACTGTTTCTTCATGCGTCGGTCAACGACAGCTCTGAAGCCGCGCGCGTGCTTCCTGCGATTTTCAATGCTTCCATCTCAATCCTCGGCTTTTAAGTCCTCGGGCCTTGATCTTGCTTGTGGATGTTTCCGCAAGAGATATCCCGTATTGACACGAATCACCGAATCCGATTCCGGCAGCGCGGCCAGCTCTTTATTCCCGGGCATAAGACGTATAAGATCCCATTCCCCCTCCAGGGCTGATGCGCTCCGGCCGCAATAAGTGGAAGTCTCAAAATAAAGCCGTTTATTCATTAAAATATCCGTTTCCCATAAAATGGCCCACCAATCCGCCCCCAATATATTGATGGAGGAAACGCGCGGCTCCTGCCTTATTTTTTTCAAATCCGCCATTTCCCCGCTTACGGTTTTGTGCGTTTTTTGCATCATGCGCACAACCCTGAAAGCGGAATAGGTATTGATGATAATAATACAGACGCCGATGGCCGCAAGCAAACGGTGTCTGTATCCCTGCGCACGCCAATCAAATTCCCTGAAACGCAAATAAAATACCGCAAGCAAGATGGGCAGAAAAAACGTGACGAATTTATAGCTTTTATATCCTCCCCAGCCTTTATCGGTTCTGCCCGCAAACGCCAGCAGTGCGTAGCCGCCAAGGATCATCCCCAGCAGGCAGATTGCCAGCCAAAAAAGCCGCCTGTCTTTCCCGAAGGTATGGAGCATTCCGGACGCCAACAGCCACAGCAGTCCTGCGGATATCAACACGCGTTTCCACCCACCGCCAGGGACCAGATCCGGGTGTTTAAAGGTAAAGCCCAACAGGAAGTCCGGAAACAACCAGCTGATGAACCATCCCGCTTCCACCTGGCCGCGCTGCCAAAACATACTGGCCAATTCCTGGGCCCGCGGCGGATAAAGCGCCAACATGATTCCCGTCCCCAGGCCCAGCAGCACCACGCCCCGGACAACCCCTGCGCGTTCTTGACCCGTAACAGCCGCCAGCAGCAAAACGCCTGCTTGCAAAACGCAGACAATAATCAGCATATGCGGATAGGTATAGGCAATGCCCCAATTCATCAGCACCAGCAGCGGGATATAGGACAGGCGTATGGACCAAGGGTTTTTTTCACGCATCCCGAAAAAAAACAGCAGATACAATACTATGGACAACCCCATGCCTATGATCTGCGCCTGAAATGTCTGATATTGGGTGTAATATAAGACCGGACTTGTTCCGAAAAGTAAAGTCACCGCCGCGGCCGGCAGCGGCCTATAAACAAAGACCTCGCGCAGGAAGGAATACAAAATAAAAACACCAAAAATATAAAAAACATGCAGGCTGACATTCTGCAATGGAAAAGTCTCCAGCTTCAGGACAGTTGCCGCAAAGGCAATGGAGTAAGGCCCGCCAAATATAATGCTGTCCGCCAAATCCTTAAACACCGGCCTTTGACCTAAAAAACCCTCAGTGGAAGTCCGGTTAAATTCCTTTAAAAAAGAGGCGATGCTATCCGTGTCCGCAATATCATTGTTTGCGTACGACATGGCCGTTGCCTGGGATGTTTGCATAATATAAGGCAGTGAGACGATGAAAAAACAGACCACTCCGATGATGAGCGGCGCAAGAAAATCCCGGTCACGCCATCGTATCATCTCTTTCAGTTCCCGTCTTTTGAACCAGACAGTCAGAAAAGTCAACAACAAAAGGGGCGCGGCCAAATACCAGGCATATCCATCCGTGCCGGTTAAATCCATTTTGTATGCATACCACCCCCACAGGACAACAATTCCATACCCGATCCAGGGTGCAATAAACACACCATGCTTCCTCAAAACTGCGGGGCATATCCATACGGAGACGCCAAGTCCAAGCAAGATATATAAAAGGAAATAAGGCAAGCTGATCAGAAAATAATGCATTTCCGCCTCTATTCATCATCCCGCTTATTTTTAAACTTCAAATACTAACCTTTCCCCCTGCGTTTAGCAACTGTTTTCCCTTTCGCTCCCCTGGCTTTTATCAGGTGTTGCCGTTGAAGGCGTCTTTAGTTATGCCGCATTTTTCCGAGACTTAAAGCAAAAGGATTTATTTCGCCCGGACGTGGAGAAATCCGCCATGAGGATTAATCCGGCTTTCAAGAAAACGCTGCATGGTCTTCATCTTGACGCCCTTGACAAATCACCGGACATCATCTATTGGATTGACGCCGACTATTGCCTGCAGGGATACAATCAGGCCTGGCTGGAATTCGCCCGCCAAAACAACGGCGCCTGCGTACTGGAAAAATTTCCACTCGGCACCTCCATCATGGCTGCTTTTGCGGACAAACCGCGCCATTATTATTGGCAGGCCTACCACCAAACATTATACTCACATAAGCGCTTTGAATATGATTATGAATGCCCTTCCGCAGAGCAATTCCGCCTGTATCACCAAACCGTTGTCCCCTTGAAAAAAAATGCCGGCTTGATGATTTGCAATCATCTGGTTAAAAACGGCCCCATTCTTTTGGCCGCACATAAAATTGAAAAATGTTATTTCCTGCCAAACGGGTGCATTGTTCAGTGCGGCCACTGCCGGAAAGTACAAAATCTTGCCCGCTTGAACAAGTGGGATTGGGTTCCGGCCCTGGTTGCCAAACCCCAGCCGGATATTACGTATGCCATCTGTCCCAGGTGTCTTGGCATGTATCACTCAGGTTTTATGCGGACGGGGAATGCTTAAGCGCCCTCGCGAACCATGCCCTCCAGCCACCATTGTATCCAAATTCCTCTGCCAGGATGTTTCTTTGCCGGCAGGCGGCAAAATGCTTTTTATTTACTTTGATTTCATAATTTGTTATCATGGGGTATTGACTAATATTTTTCTGCCCCGCCACTTTAAGGGAGGAAGCATGGTTGAAAACGTGCTATGTAGCCATTGCCAACCCCGGTTTTCATCTTGCGATATCCATACGACGATAGGCCGGCATATTTTTTTATATGTTTTAATGATTACACCTATCGTCCTTTTCCTCCCCGCGCTGGCCAGAAGTTCCACGCCTACATCGACTGCCACCGCCACTGATTCAGCTACAGCCACACCCAGCTTTACACCCACCAGTACTTTTTCCGCCACCTCCAGCCCCACCTTCACTCCCACCAGGACCTTCACGCCCACGATGACCTCCACGCCCACTTCCACGCCCACCGGCACCTCTAGCCCCACCCCCAGTTTTACGGCTACTAGCACCGCCACGCCCACGTCCAGCTGTACGCCCACCTATACCTCTACCGCCACCTACAGCTCTACGCCCACCACCACATCCACTGCCACAAACACCTTTACGTCCACCTTCACGTCTACTTCCACCGGTACACATACAAGCACCTACCCCCCCACCTCCACCTTCACCTCCACCGCCACGCATACCGGCACTCCCACCATCACGCCTACCGCCACGGCCACGCCCAGTATTACACCCACCCTTACCATCTCTGTGACATATACTACCTCGCCTACCCGCACCATTTCAGCCACGTATACCTGCTCGCCGACTGTTTCCCCGACCGCAACCATCACCCTGACCATCACCGCCACTCCCACCATCACCCTGACTCTGACCCCGACCGTAACGCCCTTTGGCATCAACCCCGGAGAGATCATCGCCTATCCCCAACCGGCCAGGGGGGGTATGTTGCGCTTTTATTATTGCCTTGAATCGCCGGCCGTGATGAAAATCACGATTTACAATGTGATCGGCGAAAAATGCATAGGCCTGGAAGACCGCCATACGGAGGCAGGATATTTCCAGACCTTGTGGGATATTTCGCGGGTCAGTCCGGGTGTGTATTTCTACCGCGCGGAGATCGTGGAAAACAGCAGAACCAGAAAATTGCCTGTAAAAAAGCTGGTGATTGTCAGATAACCCTGGGCAATGGCATTATTGCCGGCATGGATCATGGTATTGAACAAAACATCATCGGCGGTTTTTTAGGAAACCTGGTGATCATTTCCGAAAAGCAAAAAAGCGAGAATATTCTTTTTGATTTCTCGGGAACACCCATCGAACCCATCAACAACTGCAAGGCGATCAAACCCGTATTGGCCGCATGCCCGGGAGTGGAACGTTTTTTGCCGGTCGGGAAAAACCTGGCCATGGCTTTCCTGTCCAAATACCCCTGGAATCTTGCGTCCGGTTCACACCGCGGCGCGTTTTATATGGCAATCAACGGCGGCAGCAGGGCGGCTGTCAGGGCCCCCAGGGAAATAACCACAGCATAAGGCAGCGAGTATTTTTGTGACAGGGGCTCTATTTCCATTTTTGGTACAAGCAAGGAGCGGAGAAAACGGCAGATACCGGCCAAAGTGGACCACACTTCCCCTTTAAAGACCAGGAGCACGATTGCCGCCAACCCGCCGATCAACGCGGCGTACAAAGCGGCATTCACCACATACACCCAACCGGTAAACGCACCCAGCACGGCCATGAGCTTGATGTCTCCTGCGCCCATGCCACCCCAAAAAAAAGCCGGGAAAAATACAAGCCCGCCGACCAGCATGCCGGCAGCGCCAAACCACAATCCCGGCACCCCTTGCATCGCCACATTCACCCCCAGTCCCAGACCCATGGCAGGAAAAGTCAACCAATTATAGACTTTATGCCTGGACAGGTCCGTGATAGTGGCAATGAAGAAAATCACTGCCAGTGGCAGTACGCGGTAATAGAATTCCAAAATGCCAATCCCTCCCCTGCCTTTAAATGCACTTTCCCCTTAATCGGGGGATGGCATTTTTTATATATCCGTCTGTGGGCGTATCCCGTTTTTGACGAAAATATCCCCGGTTTGCACATAGGGGTAATATTTTTTCAGCGCTGGTCACCCAGGTGATCCGCGGGAAGGCACGGCCAATATTTTAAAATTGCTCCAACTCCTCTGCCTTTTTTTCAAAAAGGCCCTTGAGTTTTTCTCCGAATATTTTAATCCCGCCGATGACGATGAGCGCCACCACTGCAATAATCAGTATGTATTCGACCATTCCCTGAGCTTGCTCCTCAAAAAGCAGATTGCGCATCTTGTGCTTCATCATAGCCACCCCTTGTTTGATGGTTTGTTCCTTTATCCTATCCGCATCCTTGGAAATAACGTCGCAGGCTTCATCATCGCCGATGCGTTCATTGCATGTTTACCCTCCCTATCTGGTTTTGGCCAACTCCCCGCTGATCCGGTCGAGGTATGTGGCCAAAATCGACTTCCAGGCAGCCAGCGCTCCAGCCATGGCTGCTGCCAGGACGGCGGAGATCAGCACATATTCGGCTGCAGCCTGTGCGCATTCATCCCCGATTATTTTTTTCCACAGTCCTTCATTTTGCATAAATGAAATACCGCTCCCTGGAAGTCATATACTATTAGACTGCGAAACAGCAAAAACCTTGCATGGACATTGACGTTTTTTATGATAAAAATATATAATACCCACCGATGGTGAAGCAAGCAAATTCGTGGAGGAATGAAATGATAAAGCGCTTGTCCCCGGCTCTTTCCATTGCCCTGGGTGTTTTTCTGGCAGCCCTGGTGCTGCAGCTGGCCGTGATAAAATACCTCGGCAGTTTGTCGCAGCAACAGCTTGATGAGGAAACCAAGAAGCTCAAGACGCAGATCGCCGAGGATCTGGCCGCCCAGCTGGGAACAGCCCTGGCTGCCAAGGATGACCTGGGGGCCCTTATGGTCATCAAGTCCGCCCGCAGCATCTATCCGCAATTATACAAGGCTGAAGTCTTCCGGTCCGATGGCACCATTTTCCTCCATTCGGACCCTGGTCAGATGGGCCAAAAAACCAGTCCCTATCCAGGCCCCCGTCCATCGTCTCCCGAAATCACCCGCCTGCACCTCAACCACCGCCCTCTCACCGTGGTCCTGGTGCCCATGCCAACAGACGACGATCTGTTTTTTCGCGTTTTTTTTGATGACATCCGTGTGACGCAGGCGGGCAAGGCGTATACCATGCGGATGTATCTCTTTATTCTTGCCGCCTCCCTGCTTTTGGCTTTGTATGTTGTTTGGCGGGTAAATCGTTTTGAACTGCTTGATCCCAAAGAGCGCGCCGACCTTCCGCCGGCGGATGCCTTGAAACGCCTTGATGAAAAATGCCGCCGCATGGCTGAGCTCTTGCTGGCGGAGATGCGCCATGCCGCCGTTGCCATCAATGCCCACAATTGCATTTTAGCCGCCAACGACCTGGCCCTGGAATTGCTCAACTGCCGGGCGGAGGAACTGGAAGGCCTGCATGTCATGCAGGCGCCCTTGCCCTCCGTCATTGTTGCCTTTTATCAAACCGCCATTAAAAATCCTGAACGTGCTACGGAGGACAGACTGGTGTTGGCTGGCAAGGGTCCGGCCCTGCCTGTCAAACTCATATGCATGCCGCCTTCCCCCCGGTGGGAGCTGGCTTTGCTTTCACTCTCATGAAACGCCTGCTTTGGTCCTGCCACGGCCAGTCTTTTGTCGAGCTGGCGCTGGTGATCTTCCTTTTTCTGCTGTTCATGACAGGCCTGCTGCAGGTGGTGATGATTGGCAGTGCCCAAATCAAATGCCAACTCGCCGCCCGGCGGGTTGCCTGGCACAAAAGCGTTTTCCACCATGACCAATGGGACTCCCAGCAATGGGAAATACAAAGCCTGCTGCCGGCTGTTGATACCAGCCATCCTGCGCCCGGCGGACGTGACCAGGGCCGGTTGGTCAAAGTTACCTGCACGGTCCCGGCCGTCGGTTTCTTCCGCCTGCTGAAGCCCGCCGGGTTTACGATTAGTGCCGCCAGTGCGGTCATTGCCTACACCCAAAAACCTTCCGCGGCCCGGTTGGTTGACCAGGGGGTAAACGCGGTAAGGGACTTTTTCGCCAGGCTCGGTTTGTGATGCAAGCCCGCCCAGGCTTACAACCCGGCTAAAAAGAAGCCGCCGGGGAGATCATGGTTTTTGCTGTCAATGGATTCGTCCTGCCGGAGGATCAGGATACCTGTCTAGGGAATGGGTAAAAGCCGGCGCAGCCAATGGCCGCGCGTTCTCTGCCGTTTTTTTTCCGGGCGCCGCAGCAGCCGTTCCGCGAATGATCTGCCGACGCCGGCGACGTCCCAGTCGTCGAGCAGATCGTTCAACCGCAGTTCTTGTTCCACTTCGCGGCGGCATTCCGGGCAGCCGTGCAGGTGATCGTTGCATTGCCTCTGCTCTTCCCTGTCCAGGTATCCCCGCAGATAGGAATACATGCTTTCCCGGCAAACCTTGCAGTCCATGAACGTCATTGGCTTCCTGCCTTTTGGAGATATGACGCCAGTTTAATGCGCAGGCTTGTCCGGGCGCGGCAGAGTATGGTTTCAACCGCCAGCGGATTCATATGCAACACCTCGCTGATTTCCAAAATGGTCATGTTTTCATAATGATCCAAAAGCAGGGCCATGCGTTCTGCGGGGGATAGTCTGGCAACAGCCTGGACGGTAACACGTTTTTCTTCCCTCCCGCTGGCCTCGCGGCATCCCGTGTCAGCGGCATGGTTTGCGGCCGACGCGTGCTGGCAGCTCTCATACGCCAGGCCAAAAAGCCACGCGGCAAAACCGTTTCCTGCACGGAAGGAATGCCTGGCAGTGAACGCTTTGTGAAAAACAGCCAGAGTGGCTTCTGCCGCTGCCCGCCGGTTTTGAAGAAAACGCTGCGCCAGGGCATAAACCCGGTTCTGGTAAATAGTAACCAGCAGGCGGTAGGCGCGTTCATCGCCCTGCTGAAAATCCAACATCAGGCGCGTGTGTTTTTCCCCTCGGTTTTCCGCCACTGTTCTCCCCCGGTTATGTGAGCGTGCCGTCAACATGCAAACCGACCACGCGCGCCGCCTCCCCCTGCTGCGCAGCCTGATACAGGGCCCGCGGCGCAAAGCAGGAAAAGCCGATGCTGCCGTTAAGGCCGTGCCTTCCATTTTTCGGTGTCCGCGGGAATACTCATGCCGCTGCTGTCAAGCGGCTGGATTGATGCTTTCAGGATCAAAGCTTTTCAAAGGCAATGCCACCCTCCCGTAAAACCTTCATGCCCGGACCCCTGATTTGTACGACGGTGGAATGAACTCCCCCCTGACATTTTCCAGCATCCAATAAAACCTCTGAAAAGGCAAGTATCTTTTTACTGATGTTGCCGGGAAAAACCGGCGCCGGCTCCCCGGAACAGTTGGCCGACGTGACCGCGAGCGCACCCCCGGCCTTGCGGATCAGGTGGCGCGCCAGCGCATGATCCGGCACGCGTAAAGCCACGGTCCCTTGCCCCCTGGTGAGCTTCCCGCACCTTGCGCCCTTTTTCACAGGCAGCACCAAAGTCAAAGCCCCTGGCCAATGCCGTACCATCAACTCCCGGGCGCGCTTGGAAACCTCCGCATAACAGGACGCCTGGGAAGCATCCGACAGCAACAGGGGAAGCGGTTTTTTTTCCTCCCGGCCTTTGGCCCGGTACATCCATTGGATGGGACGTTCCCGGCAGGCGCCCGCCAAGCCGTAGACCGTGTCCGTGGGAATGACGACCAGGGAGTCGTTGCGCAACGCCCGCACCGCGTGCATGACGGCATTGCCGGGCGCTGCTGTTTTTCCCAGTGTATACTGCTTTGCCAACAAGGGCTGCAAGACCTGCGGCAGCCGGTAAATGTCCTGCCGGTTCTGCACCCACAGCGTCTGCATGCCTGCCGCGGCAGCCGGAGCCAAATCCAGGTCATAGCGGTCGCCAATGGAAAGACAGGCCTGCGGTTCCACTGCCAGCCGCCGGGCCATGGCCAGATATAATCCGGGAGATGGTTTGAAAATCCGGCTTTCAGACAGGGTTAAGGTCTCATCAAATAACCCTTCAATCCGCAAAGCCCGCAGGGTGGCTTGCATGTTTTTTTGATGATTATTGGTCACAATGGCCAAACGATAGAAGTCGCGCAGCACCATCAGTGTTTTACGCAACCGATGGTCCGGTCTGAGTATTTTGCCCGGATAAACCCGTGCGCCGTGCCGGCGCGCCCATTCGGTATCTGAAAGCTTAAGCCGGGTCAAGGTATAAAGCTTGGAAGGCGGGCGGCCGCAGCGGTGCTGCAATCGGCCATACATGGCGGCAAACATTTTTTTCGCTTCGGGAAAAGGGATATTTTTCTGCGCCGCCACATACGCATACAGGGACTCATCATATTTTTCGGCCAGCAGGCGGTTTTGATACAAAGTGCCGTCCATATCAAAAATCAGTGCGCGCACAGGAGAAAATACCGCATCCTGTCGGACCATGGTTCTAAACCCTTCCCGGCGATCGCCTGTTAATCCCTGTGCCTTATTTTTCGCACAACCTGACGGTCCGCCTTGATCCTTGGCCGTGAAAATAATCCTTGTCCTTGACCGTGTCTTTGCACGTCATTTCCAAAGCACTTGCCGGATGAAGAACGCAAACCGGGATCAATATCATCCGGTGCATCAATGCACGCTGCCTGCCGGGGAGCGAGGCCGGCTTCGGTTGTCAGCTGTGGGGTTGCCAGGAGTCCATGGTACGTGCGCATCCGCCATTTCCAAAATAGGTCGGACCACCTCTTCGGCCGTGATCAGAAAACTCCGCCTGAGGGAAACACCTTCCCCGGTTTCCGCGCCGCATGCCTTTTACATCGTCTCAATATATTTATCAATACCCAGTTGCTCAAGTTTGGCGGCTTTCTTCTCGACACCCTGTATCAATTCCAGCCGGAATTTTTTTAATGCTTCGGCAATGTTTTCGTACTTTCGCCCCAGCATTTGGGCGGCAAACAACCCGGCATTGGTGGCTCCTGACTTGCCTACGGCAACAGCCGCGACCGGAATGCCGCTAGGCATCTGCACAATGGACAATAGCGAATCCTGTCCGTTGAAATACAACGTCGGCATGGGGATGCCGATCACCGGCACAATGGTCTCCGCGGCAATCACTCCCGGCAAGTGCGCGGCACCGCCTGCGCCGGCGATAAATATTTCCACGCCGCGTTTTTCCATATTCTGCACCCATTCCCGGACACGCCCTGGTGATCGATGTGCAGAAGCAATCGTCAGATCATAGCCCACACCCAAATAATCGAGTATATTGACCGTCTCTTGAATAATGGGCAAATCTGAATCGCTGCCAATGACTATTCCCACCAACGTTTTGTCTTTCATTTCGCTCCTCCTCACCCAGCGTATGCTTCATTTTTTTGACCGCGGTCCCCACCCCGCAAACATATCAGCTGACGCGCGCCAAAGCCCGCTGGGCGATGTCTTTACGGTAATGCGCGCCGGGAAAATGAATCGCCCGCACGGCCCTGTACACTTTTTCCACCGCTGCCGCCAAATGGTTTGCCGTGGCGATAACGCTTAATACACGGCCGCCGTTGGTAACCACCTGCCCGTCTTTCAAGGCAGTGCCGGAATGCCAAACCATGACATCCGGCAGCTTACCGGCAGTCTCAATTCCCGCAATGGGCAGACCCTTGGGATAGGATGAAGGATAGCCGGGGGCTGCCATGACTACGCAGACTGCGGCGTCACCAGACCAGGTTACCGCATCCGGTGTCAGTTTTCCCTTTAAACACAACTGCATTATTTCCAGCAAATCCGAGTGCAACAGCGGCAATACTACCTGCGTCTCCGGATCCCCGAAGCGGCAATTGTATTCAATCACCTTTGGCCCGCTGGCCGTGATCATCAAGCCTGCATAGAGAACGCCGACATACGGGGATTGCTCGGCCTGCATGCCAGCCACAGTGGGTTCCAATATTTCTGTTTGGATCCTTTTTTGCAATTCCGGAGTCACAATCGGCGCCGGGGCATAGGCTCCCATGCCCCCGGTATTCGGCCCTTGATCCTGGTCGAAAATTCTTTTATGATCCTGGGAGGCTAGCAACGGCACAATCGTCTTGCCGTCACAAAAAGCCAGTATGCTGGCCTCCTCCCCTTGCAGGTATTCTTCCAGGACCACACATTCCCCGGCTTCACCAAACACTTTTTCCACCATT
>JAFGIQ010000184.1 GCA_016929575.1 candidate division FCPU426 bacterium | reverse complement strand
CCACGGCGGCCACGGCGGCCAGCACCGGCGTTTTCGCATCGTGTAAGGCATAGAATGTCGGTACCACGACTTTTACGCCGGCAAAAGCGACCAGGCCGAAAGTGTAATACACCGATGCCACGGCCACGGCCTTGACGGCCTCGGGGGTGAAACGTCCATATTCAAAGAGCAGGCGGTTGATGGGTTCCGAGAGCACGATGATGCCCACTGCCGCCGGCACCGTGATGATGAACAGCAACCGCAGGCCGAAGGAAAGCGTGGCAATAAATTTGTCCTGTTCACCCTGGGCGAGGTGGCGGGAAGTAACCGGCAGCAAAGCCGTGGCAATGGCCACGCCGAATACGCCCAGCGGCAGCTGCATGAGCCTGTTTCCGTAATACAGGTAGGTCACAGACCCTTCGGGCAAAAAAGAGGCGATCAAGGTATTGACAAACAGATTCACCTGGGTGACGGACAGGCCGACAACCGCCGGCAACATCAGTGTAACGATCCGGCGCAGGCCAGGATCCCGCCAATGCAGCAGGGGCTGCCAGCGGAATCCGAGTTTATAGACCGCAGGCAACTGAATGGCCATCTGCAACAATCCGCCGGCCAGCGCGCCCCAGGCCCAGCCGATGACCTGCTGTTGGGGCTTATCCCCGAACAGGGGGCATATAAAAACACCGCAGCTGATCATGGCAATATTCATCATCACCGGGGCAAACGCCGGAAAATTAAACCGTTCCCTGGAGTTTAAAATGCCCATCAGCACGGCTGCCAGGCTGATGAACCCCAAAAACGGCAGCAGGATGCGGGTCAAATGGGTGGTCAAGGCCCATTTCTCCGGAATAGCCGTGAAGCCGGGAACAATCGCCCGGACGACTGCGGGGGCGCCCCATTCCCCGAGCAGGATGAGCGCCAGCATGACCAATACCACTGCATTGATGACAATGGAAGCCAGCTGCCAGGCGCGGGCATCACCCTCTTTGACCGTGGTCTCGGTAAAAGTCGGGATAAAGGCCGAAGACAAGGCCCCCTCGGCAAAAAGATCCCTGAGCAAATTGGGAATGCGAAAAGCGGCAAGAAAAGCATCATTGGCCAATCCCGCCCCTAAAATAGCGCCTCCCAATCCGTCACGGATGTATCCGAAAATGCGCGAGAGCATGGTAAATCCTGAAATGAAACCTGCTGTTTTTGCCACTTGATGCTCGCGGGACATTAAAAACCCCTTTAAAATTGGAGAATATCCTAGGAATATACAGCAAAGCTCCCGGAATCGCAAAAGAAAATTTGGCTATTGCTGTGAATCGGATAAAAGCGATGGCAGGCAATGCCGGACGACAAATCTCCAATAAAATGCAGGATAAAAATATGGGGACTGGCCCGGGCCTGCAAGCGCCTCGACTGCATGCCAACCATTGTGCTGCGGAAGGTGATGCAATAAAATCTGATAGAATGCCTTTTGAAACTGATTTTTGTTTGACATTTGCAATAGGAAATGATAGATTGTCCCGTTTTAAAAACAGCAGATTTCGCGGAATATTCCGCCATATTGCTTGGAGGAGGGGCATTTTTTCATGCCAAGAATCAAGTCATCCATAAAAGACGCTCGTAAAAGCCGCACTCAGCGGGATATCAACCGCAGCCATATGTCCACCTTGCGAACCGCCATTCGCAAAGCGCGCAGCAGTTCAACAGCAGACCGCGCTGTTTTCATTCAAAAGGCCTTCAAAGTGATTGACAAGGCTGTGCAAAACAATTTGATCCATAAAAACACCGGTTCCCGTTATAAATCCCGTCTCACGCGCAAGCAAACCGTCGCTGCCTAGGCTGCCGGTTGAATCCATGGCCGCGTTCTGTCCGGCCGAAAGCCTGCGGAGGGCTGGAAGATGCGGCTGCGGATATCTTAACAGGCATAGACAGTTCACCTCTATACGAATTCGGCCCGGGGAGCGGCATACTGCCGGCATATTTTCAGGACCGCCAACTGCATATACAGCTGCCAATGCCCTTTCCCGGTCTTTAAACGTTCATCCAGCTTCAACAATTCCTCGAATATTTTGGAAAATGCCGGGCGTGAATAGGTATTGGCCTGGGATTGGGTTTCCCGGCGTGCCTGTGGATTCTTCATGTTGCCCAATATTTCCTCCAACTTTTCCCCGGCATCCAAACGGCTCCTCAGTGCGTATAAATTCCTGAAATGCCACGCCACGGCACCCAAAATCTGGATCGGCCGCATTCCCTCTGTTATTACCTGGTCCACCAGGCCCATCGCAGCCGTCAAGTCCGCCCTGCCCAGGGCCAGATTCAGGTCGTGTATGCTGTTTTGGCGGATATGCCCCGCAGCGGCGAGAATATCCCCGGCTTCCAAAACAGGCTTGGCGCCGGTGTAGTTGACCAGCTTGTTGACCTCGTTGTCAAGGTCGGACAGCGAATGTCCGACCCTTTCCATCAGCATGTGCATTGCCTCGCGGGTGATGCGTTTGCCGTGGTCTCCCACCCGCCGTTCGATCCAGCCGGGAATTTGATTGTCAAACAAGGGATAGCACTCGACATGATAGGCCGATTCAGCCAATGCCTTCCAATGGGATTGTTTCAGGCGTTCTTCCTGGGAAACAAGGATGACTACCGTAGACAGGGATGGATTCCTGGCGTACGCCAACAGCGCATTCACATCCGCCTGACGCCATTTGTCCGCCTGGCGCACAAGAATAACCCGCCGGGCGGCGCAAAACGGCAGCGTTAATGCGCGGTCGCTCGCTTCCCGGCCGCTCACATCGGTGTCAGCATAAAGGGTTTCAAGGTTCATGCTTCTTTCCGGAGCCGGCAAGGCCTTGTCCACAATCGCCCGCACGCCCTCCTCCTTGAGGAAAACCTCTGCTCCGGTGAACAAATAAAACGTTTTCAGCTCCTCGGAGTCCAGATGGCGGCGGAATTCCGTGTAATAAATCCTTTTCTTGGCCACTTAAAAACCCTCGATCACCTTTGAGACAATGCGCTGCGACAGCTGTTTGATGAGGCGGCGTCTGGCGGTCGGCTCGTCTTCCGGCAGCACGCCCAAAGTGTTGGCCACATAATAGGTGGTGCTTTCCTCAAAATCATCTTCGCTCCATAGGTTTTGCCCTGCCTTGGTGTCCTTCAGCGTCAGGCGCAAAATGATGCGCATCTTGTATTGCTGGGGGGTGTTGTGCACGTCCAGCAATAGCGGCTCCAATAAATACTGGACAATGGTGCCTTGCAAAATGGCATTGGCCTGGTCCGTATTCGTAAGCTCCATGCGGCCGTCCACCAGAAAATCCTGATTCAACTGCTGTGTCAGTTCATTTTCCAGGTCAGGCTGGGACGTGCGGTTTTGGAATACGGGTAAAGCCAGTTTACTCATATATTCGGGAAGACCGGGCCGTATGGCCACATCCGTGCAGCCGGTTGCCAGCCACAGGACTGCCAGCACGCACAGCAGCCTTGTTCCCTGTTTGTTTCCCCCTGCGTTCATGTCTGCACCTCCGGTTTGATTGGGTTGAGCAACATCTCACTGGCCAAAGACGACATTCACCAGCTTATCCGGAATGACAACCACTTTTTTCGGTTCGCGACCGGCCGCCAATTCCCGGACGCGGTTGTCTTCCAAGGCGGCCTTTTCCAGATCCCTGGCGGGGGTCCCGGCCGCCGTCTCCAGACGGCTCCGCACTTTTCCATTCACCTGTATGACCACGGTGATGGTTTCCTCTGCCGCCATGGCCGGATCATACAGAGGCCAGGCTTCTTCGAAAATAGTATCCCGCCCACCCAGGCTTTCCCATAATTCCTCCGCCAGATGGGGAAAGAAGGGCGCGCACAATTTGGCAAAAACACTGCAAACCTCGTTCATCACCGCCGGGTGCGGGGATGCCGCACCGGCTGCTGGTTCCGGAACCGCATTCACTTCATTGAGAAGCTCCATCAAGGCGGCAATGGCCGTATTGAATTTAAAATCATTGTTTAAGTCCGCGGTTACGCGTTTGATGGTCTGGTGCAGTTTGCGCCTGATGCTCCGGTCCTGCGTCGAAAGGTTGTCCGGCATCACCCCTGCTGCCGAGGCGGTGTGAGGCAGCCAGCGCTGGTAAAAAACCCAGACTCTGCGCAGAAAACGAAAAATGCCTTCCACGCCCTGGTCGGCCCACTCCAGTTCCCTTTCCGGTGGCGCGGCAAACAGAATGAATCCGCGCGTGGTGTCAATGCCGTAATGCTCAACCATGTAATCCGCAGTGACGGTATTGCCTTTGGACTTGGACATCACCTGTCCGTCCTTGAGCACCATGCCCTGGGTAAAAAGCGCAGTGAAAGGCTCGTCGAAATGAAGCAGCCCCTGATCATGCAGAAACTTCGTGAAAAACCGCGAGTACAGCAGATGCAGGATTGCATGTTCGATGCCGCCGATATACTGGTCCACCGGCATCCAATAACGCACGGCCTCCGGGTGAAAAGCGTGTTTTTCCTCCCGCGGCGAAGCATAGCGCAGATAATACCAGGAGGAGTCAATAAAGGTATCCATGGTGTCCGTTTCACGCCGGGCCGGCCGGCCGCATTGCGGGCAGGCTGTCTCCATAAAATCCTTGGCTGCGGCCAGCATGCCGGCCGCCTGGTAGGGCAGGTCCAGGGGCAGGCGCACAGGCAGGTCCTGTTCCAAGACCGGGACCAGGCCGCAGGCTGGGCAATACACCACCGGTATCGGGCATCCCCAGTAGCGTTGCCTGGATATCAGCCAGTCGCGCAGCCGGTAATTGACCACCTTCCTGCCCATGCCTTCTTTTTCCATCCAGTCGGCAATCCGTTGCACTGCCTCGCGATTGCTCATGCCGTCAAACCGGCTGCTGCTGACCTGCTGGCCGTCCCCGATATACGCCGCAGCCATGGTTTCCGGATCCAAAACCTGCCCGGCCGGTTGAATCACCACTCTGACCGGCAAGGCGTGCCTTTTGGCAAACTCAAAATCCCGCTGGTCATGCGCCGGCACGGCCATGATGGCGCCGGTGCCGTATTCCATGAGCACGTAATCCGCTGCATACAAAGGGACTTTTTCCCCGTTCACCGGATTAATCACCCGCAAGCCGGTATCCAGCCCTTCCTTGGGTTTATCCGTGGCTGAGCGCTCTACCTCCGACTGCAGCCTCACTTTTTCCCTAAAAGCACGGACCGCCTGCTCTTCGGGCCTCCCGGCCAAAAGTTCGGCCAAAAGAGGATGCTCCGGGGCGATGGACACATAGGTCACACCGAACACCGTGTCAATGCGGGTGGTAAAAACAGCCAGAGCCTTGTCCGTGCCGTCGATCCGCAGCGCGAACTCCACGCCTTCCGAGCGTCCGATCCAGTTTTCCTGCATGGTTTTGACCCGTTCGGGCCATTGGGGCAACTTGTGCAGATCCTGCAACAGGCGTTCAGCGTAGTCTGTTATTTTAAGATACCACTGCTCCAGGTCTTTTTTGGCCACCGGTTCCTTGCAGCGCCAGCAGGAGCCATCCGTGACTTGTTCATTGGCAAGCACGGTCTTGCAAGTCTCACACCAATTCACCGGACTTTTCTTTTTATATGCCAGTCCCTGCTTGAAAAATTGCAAAAAAAGCCACTGTGTCCAGCGATAGTACTCCTCATCGCAGGTGGCCAGCTCCCGGTCCCAATCATACAGGATATCCAGGGCCTGCAGCTGGCTGCGCATGACGCTGATATTGGTGCGGGTATAGGTATTGGGATGAATGTTGTTTTTAATGGCGGCGTTTTCCGCCGGCAGTCCGAAAGCGTCCCAGCCCATGGGGCTTAAGACATTATACCCCTGCATTTTTTTATAGCGCACGATCACGTCGCCAATCGTGTAATTGCGCACATGGCCCATATGCAGATTGGATCCTGAAGGATAGGGGAACATCACCAGGCAGTAGTATTTCGGTTTGCCGGGCTTATGCTCCGCGCGGGCAAGCTTCATGGCCTGCCAGCGCTCATGCCACTTGCTTTCAATATCTATATATGGATACAATTCTTCCACTCCTGCTTCCTCCCTTGCCTGAAGCCCTCGGTTCCTGCTTTGTACCCGCCAGCAATTCCACTTGCTAAAAAGTCTTTTTTATAATCAACCACACGGGCAAATATTTATGACTTTTTAACCTTTAAAACCAAGGATTAATCCAAAAATCAGGCAGCTGACGCATATGAGAATAAAAAGATATAAACCAATATTGAATAGTACAAAAATCTTTTACCTCTTTGAAATCTGCAGATCTCTTTGCAATAAAAATTTAAAATATTTTTTCCCTTATAAATTGGGTGGATTATAGCACAGGCGCAAAGGCAGGGTCAAATGGATTCCCCGGAAACCGGGACATCCCTTTTTTCGTTTCGTGTAAAATCAAAGGGAGGCGCGAGACTGCCGCGCCTCCCAGTCATTATCACTGTACGAGCAAATGCATATGTCCTATTTTATCACAACGACCTTCTGCGTCTTGGTCTCCGATGGCGTCTTGATGTTTATCACATACACCCCGCTGGCCGCCAAAGCCCCGCTCACCGTCTGGCCGCCCCATTGGCAGCTGTAGCTCCCGGCCGCGTAATACTGGTCCTGCAAGACTGCCGCCAGGCCGCCCTGCAGGTTGTACACCTTGATGCTCACCAGCCCTGCTTCACGCAGCGCGTACTCGATCACCACCTGCTCGCCCTTCAAAGGCTCGATCT
>JAFGIQ010000183.1 GCA_016929575.1 candidate division FCPU426 bacterium | reverse complement strand
ATTTATCCAGCATGCCTCCGTTGCGCAGAATGATCTCGGTCTGCACGGAAAGGTAGACATTGATGATGGAAACCACCTCTTCCGGTTCCATGGTCTCAGACATGGAAGTGAACCCCCGGATATCGGTAAACAGGATGGTGGCTCTTTTACGCGCCCCGCCGAGGGCCAGGCGGCCGGGATCTTTCAGCACCTCCTCCATCACCTGGCTGGAGACATAGGTGGAAAAGGCGCCCTTGATCAATTCCTTTTCGCGCAATGAGGCCGCCATTTCATTGAAGGCCAGGGTCAATTCGCCCAATTCATCTTTGCGGGTGACCCGGATTTCCTGGTTTAAATCGCCGGAGGCAATGGCCAAAACACCGCCGACCAGCGTTTTAATCGGCTGGGTCAGGTACTGCGCCAGCATGATCGCGACAATCACACCCAGCCACAATACAAATCCCGTGGCGATCAGGAGTTTCATGGTGGCCTGCTTGACGATGTTGTCCACCAGGTTGCGGGACATGCCCAAATGCACCACGCCGATTTGTTTGTCCTCGATGGTCCCCGGTTGTTTTATTCTGATTGGCACGGCAAAATCAAAACGTTTTTTACCTTCCGGTGTTTCGTAGGACTGCACCAAAATATCCTCCCCCTGATAGGGCATGGAGCCCCTGGGAGGGGTATAGGGTTTGGTCACCATCTGGATGTCATTGTGCGCCACGATTTCACCCTTCATGTTGACCATAACGACTTCTTCCACGCCGGCGTTGCGCACGATGGAACTATAGGCATCCGGATTGCGCCCGGTGATGTCATCCACCAGGGAGTGAAAGGTGGCTTCAAAAGTCACCTGCGGATACTGCTGGGTGGAGGGATCCGGCATGGTCTCATGAATCAGGGCCGCGCAGACCAAGTCATCCAATACGGCCTCTGCCGCCGTGGAAGCCAAGCTGCGGGCGATGGTGGCGCCGCGTTTGACCACCTCATCGCGCAGGGATTTTTGTTGCTGGCGATAGGTCAGCCAGGTGGTCAAGGCCATGATCGTGCCGATGGTCAGAATCACGAAAAAAGTGAACTGGACCATCAAAGGGATGCGGCCTTTTTGTCTGCGCGCCTTTAACTCCTGGCTGGATACTTTGGCAACCAACGCTTTTCTACCTCCTTGACATCTGGTCCAGCGTCTCAATGAAAGCGGCGACAATCTCGGGATCAAACTGGGTGCCGGCGCCCCGCTTTAATTCTTCAACCGCCGCTTCCGGGGAAATGGCTTCCCGGTGTTTTTGGGGTGAAGTCATGGCATCATATGCATCCGCAACCGCCAGGATCCGCGCGCCCAGGGGAATTTCTTTGCCCATGACCCCGTTGGGGTAGCCGGTGCCATTGAAACGTTCATGGTGATGCAGCACCAGCTTCACCGTGCCGCGCAACGCCTGGACCTGATCCAGAATCCCCGCCCCGACGGTGGGATGCTTTTTGAGTTTTTCATATTCTTCATCGGTCAGCTTGCCTGTGTTTTCCAAAATAGCGTCCGGAACCGCAATATGACCCAGATTTTGAACCTGGGCGGCCAGGCGGATGTTCCCCACTTCTTCCGGAGTAAGATGAATGCGTTCCGCGCAGGCAGCGGCATATTCGGCCACCCTCTGGTCATGGCCGCCGGCAAAGGGATCGCGGGACTCCAGGGCTTTGGCCATGGCCCTGAGCACGCCAATATACAATTCCTTTAATCGGTCCGTCATCTCGTTGAAGGATTGGGCCAGCAGGCTCAATTCATTTTTACCCTTGATGCGGATTTTATAATTCAAGTTGCCTTCGCCGATGGCTTTGGCCCCTTTAACCAAATCGCCGAACGGTCTGAGCATAAAATTCGTAACAATAATCGCGATGATGACGCCGATGATCAACAACCCGGCCGCAATGGAAAGCGAATCCCGAAAAGCCTGCCGGACATATTGGTCTATTGATTTTTGCGACATCCCCACATGCACCGCGCCAATGCGCACCCCGTTGCGCAAATTGATGGGGATGGCGATGTCGATGATAGGTTCTTTTTTATCATTGCGGTACGGTTGAATGAGAATTTCTTCATTGGTCAGCGGGCGGACGCCCGGAGGTTCCAGATATGATTTACCGACGTTTTCAATGCGGTTATGGGCAAGAATTTTGCTTTTATCAGTAAGGATCATGCCGTACACTATGCCCTCGTTTTTCATGGTGCTGTTTACATATGTCGCCAGGGACAAATGATCGCCGCTGATCAGCGAGTCAGTACTGATGATGCCGAGATTACGGGCAATGGTGGACCCGCGGCGGGTCATCTCCCTGAGCAGAACCTCCCTTTCCTGCTGTGTAAAAAAATAAGAAGATCCCAATACCGTGATGGCAACCAAGGTTACAGTCATGATAATAAATTGTAATTTAAGACCCGCCCGCATTCATCGCTCCTCGGTGGGGTGGAAAACGTATCGTTTCCATGTGCGAAACATCACGAAAAACATTGAAAATACAAAGTTAATTCCTGTGTTGCGTTTTTTCAAACACAAATCCGCTTCCATGAGCGGATGACAAAGGATGCAGAATACCTATATTCTCGGCTGTTTTTTTCCGCTTCCTTAGTGTCGGCCAGTTTAGCAATTCAAAACATTCATTGTCAAGCAAAAACCCCGTATGCTTTTGGCTTGACAACAACTCAGAAAATCCTTTAAAATCTTGAAAAATCCGTAAATGGCTTATCTGGCAAAGAGGGGCGTTTGAATAGATTGGTTGGAGAAAAAATATAATTTCCGGGAGCTACTCGGCTGAGAAAATGATGAATAATTCCTATTTCCGACTACGCCCTGCATATTGGCTGCTTCTATTGCTCCTATCCTGTTTATTATTCAATGGTTGTCCTAAAAAAGACCAGCCCCAAACCCCGGCCACGGCCGTGCCGACGCCAATACCCGAACAATACCGCATTCTATACACTTCCGGCAGCCAGCTTTATCTCACCAATCTGGCGGGCGACACTGTAGAAAAAATCAGTGCGGCCGGGAAAAGCATATGGTTTCCAACCGTTTCCCCGGACAACCAAAAAATCGCTTATTGGTCCTCCGCCTCCGGCTTTTTTGAACTGTGGGTGTATGGCATTCAACAGAAAATTCCCCAGCAACTCACCTTTTTCAACGAAAAAACCACACAAACAATCCTGCGGAATTTCAATGTGCATAATGCCCCCGCTTGGACACCGGACAGCAAGCGCATTATTTTTTCCCATTTGGGAAAAATCTGGTCTGTCGATGCCACCGGATTTAATCTGGAAACATTGGTTCCCCTGGGCTTCCATTTTTCACCGGCTTTATCGGCGGACGGAAAATTCCTGGTGTACATTTCAGAAATCGACCAGTACCGCAACCTCTTTGTCCGTCAATTGAGTACAGGTGATGAATGGCCGGTTACGCAATTCCCGGCATCCCATCTGGTGGGCAGCCCGTCTTGGTCACCCAACGGAAAACACATTGCCTTTACGGTTTCTTTTTTTGAAAAAGCGGACATCTGGATGGTCGACATCGACGGCACAGGACTGAAACGCCTGACCAAGGACGGTTACAGCAATTCCCCGGCCTGGGCCCCGGCCGGAGAAAGAATTGCATTTTCCTCAGGACGCCAGGATCCGTACCGCTGGGAAATCTGGGTGATGAATCAGGACGGCAGCAGCCAATTTTGCGTAACCCGGAATGGCGGTTTTTCCCCGGCCTGGCTGGGCGGCGGGACAGCCCCTCCGCTGCCGGCCGCGGTTTTTATCCCCACACCGGTGATACGCCAAACCCCCATGGTACAACCAACCCATACCCAGGTCGTGGTGACCGTGGAAAGCAGGCCGACCATCAGGCCAACTTTGCCTTTGCCTCCCACTCCCAAACCTACTGTTGCACCGACGCCCAAAACCATCCCTGCCGCCAAAGTGCGGCCGACTCCTGTACTGGCCCCCACTCCGTCCAGGAAAAAAGCCGCCGCCGCGCCGACCCCCGCCGCAACCGCGGGCAAGGCCCGTGATAAAAAAATTCCCGTCCAGACGGCAACACAAATTTCTGCCGGCAAACAAACGGTTGCCGCCAAGGGAACGGCACCGGCGACAATAGTGGAGGACTCCTATGAAGACTATGAAAAATTCGAGGAATACGCGGATGAAGACCAGGTGGTCCTTCCGCCCGAAGCTCT
>JAFGIQ010000182.1 GCA_016929575.1 candidate division FCPU426 bacterium | reverse complement strand
CCTGACCGGATAAATTATCGGAAGGACAAGGACGCCTCCGGCAGCCCTGACCGGATAAATTATCGGAAGGACAAGGACGCCTCCGGCGGTATTCGCGTAATTTGGACAACAATGACACAAAATATGTGTATGAAACCTCTGAAAAACTGATTGCAAACGGATGTTTGCGCTGGGCATTCGCCGGACGGACGCCATGGGGTGGGCGGCCGCCGTCTCATCCCCATCCCCAACATCCATTCAGGCAGATGGCTATAAAACCTTTTTCAGAGGTTTCTGCATATAACTTGGCATTTTAACCGCAAAGTCATATCCGCCTTTGCTGCAGCTACGGTGAGGGCGCGACCAGGAGGGCTCAAAGAAAAACTCCTTGTCCGGCGCAGGCCGGACTTGATTTTCGTGGCAAAAGATGAAAATGGAGAACTCGACTTATGGATTGGTTTAGAAAACCCAAGTATATGACCGTGCGCGTGCCGAAGAAGGACAAAAAGGCCGCTATTCCGGAAAACCTGGTTACGCGCTGTCCCGCCTGCAACGAGATAATTTTCAACAAGGAAATCGAGAGTGCGGACCGCACCTGCCCAAAGTGTAATCATCATTTCCACATGCCCGCCCTGGAAAGGCTCAGACTGCTGGCAGACAACGGGATTTTTTTGGAGCAGCTCTCCGGAAGAATCAAAGCCACGGATCCGCTGGGATTTCCCGGGTATCAGGAGAAACTGGAAAAAGGAAAAAAAAACACCAGCCTGGAGGATGCCGTGATTGGGGGGATTTGCACGGTTGGCGGCATCAGGACCGGCTTGGCCATCACGGATTTTGGCTTCATGGGCGGCTCCATGGGGTCAGTGCTGGGGGAGGAAGTCGCCCGGCTGATAGAACGCTGCTGCCAGGAAAAGATTCCTGTGATTATCGTCTCCTCCTCGGGAGGCGGAGCCCGGATGCAGGAAGGGATCATCTCTTTGATGCAAATGGCCAAGACCTCGGCGGCCTTGGCGCGCCTGGCGGAAGCCGGGCTGCTTTTCGTCTCTGTTTTGGCTGATCCCACCGGCGGCGGCGTGACCGCCAGTTTTGCCATGTTGGGGGACATTATTATCGCCGAACCCAATGCCTTGATCATGTTCGCAGGTCCGCGCGTCATAGAACAAACCATCCGGCAACATCTGCCCAAGCGTTTCCAGCGGGCGGAGTTTTTGCAGGAACACGGCATGATCGACATGATTGTGAAACGCCAGGATCTCAAGAAAACGCTGGCCCGCCTGTTGACGGTTCCCCGTTCATGACGTTTGCGCAAGCCAGGCGCCGCTTACACGCCCTGAGCGTGCGGGCGGTGCTCCCCGGATTGCATCGCACCCACCGCCTGCTGGCCGGCCTTAAGCGGCCTGACCGGTCTTTTCCCGCGGCGCACATTACCGGCACCAACGGCAAAGGTTCGGTGGCCGGCATGCTGGCTTCCGTTTTGTCTGCGGCGGGGTATACGGTCGGCCGCTTTACTTCCCCCCACCTGGCAGAAGAAAGGGAACGCATCACCATCAACGGCCGGATGATCTCCCAAAAGGCCTTTGCGCGGGCCGTGCAGCATCTGCTTCCCGGCCTGCGGCAGCTGAAGCAGGAGGGAAATCCGGCAACGACCTTCGAAGCCTGGACGGCGCTGGCGGCAGAGGCGTTTCATCAGGCCGGGGCGGATATAGCGGTGGTGGAAGTCGGTATGGGCGGGAGACTGGACGCCACCACCGCCTGGGAACGCGCGCTGGTGACCATGCTCACCAATGTTGAGCTTGAGCACACTTCCCAGCTGGGAAGAACCCGAAAGGCCATCTGCCGTGAAAAAATGGGAATCGGACGGACGGGGATTCCCATGCTGGCGGCTGAGCCGGACCCCGCATTGCGCCGGGAGATGAAGGTCATCGCCTTGCAAAAGAGGTTCCCCCTTTTTTTTTCAGGCAGCGGAAACAGAGACGACATGCGGATTGTCCGCCGGGAAGCAACCCGCTCCGGCTGGAAGCTGACCTGCCGCTCCCGGCGCCGGACTTATGCACGGCTGGCGCTGCCATTGGCCGGCGCTTTTCAAGTGGATAATGCCGCTTTGGTTTTGTTGGCTCTGGAACAGCTGGCAGGAAGGGGATTTGCCATATCCCTGCAAAACCTCAGACAGGGCTTGGGCAAGGTGCATATGCCCGGACGCCTGGAGACGGTTGGCCGCAAGCCGGGTATAGTGTTTGACGGCGCGCACAATCCGGCGGCCGTATGGGCGGCAACCCAAAAGTGGCGGGAGGCCAAGGAAGAGCTCACCCTGGTCGTGGGCATTATGCAAGACAAGGATATCAAGACCATGTGCAGGTATCTGCTGCCTGTTGCCGGCAATATTGTGACCGTGAAACCGCCGGACCCCAGGGGATTGCCGGCCCGGGACCTGGCCCGTCATTTCCACCAGCTCGGTAAAAACGCTTTCCCGGCAAGAAGTTACAGGCAGGCCCTGGCCCAGGCCCTGGCCTCAACCCCCCGGCAGGGGGGCATCCTGGTACTGGGGTCATTGTACAATATTCAGCCTGCCCGGCAAGCCCTGAAAAACCTTCGAGGGAGCGTTTGACAAGGGGCTTTGCCCGCCATATAATATATGTGGAAGAATACAGGAAAAATAAAGAGGTGAAGGAATGCGTCGGGCCTTTTTCATCATTATCAGCAGCGCAGCTGCAGTGGCGTATTTTTCCCCGCACAGCCTGGGGGAATCGTATCAGGCCATGGCCCTGCAAAACGCCCAGTTATACGGGGAGCCGCTGAAGGCATCCGATGATTTTAGAAACCACATGCTCAGCCGCGGCCAGGATTATTTGCGCGCGTATCTGCGCGAACAGATGCTGAGCACTGTGGCCGTCAACTGGCTGGCCATAGACGAGCACACCATGCAGGCAGGCGTGGCATTTGAATTGAGTGAGTTTTATGAATCCTTCAACCTGCCCATCATGGCCCAAATGAGGATTTACGCGGACGAAGACTTGGGCCGTTATTTAAGCTGCGGCCGGTTTTTACCCATTCAAGTCGAGATGGACTCCGCGTACACGCTCGGGCCCAATTTCCAGTTTAAAGCCAAAGTGGAGGCGCCGCTGGACGATGTCCTGCGGTTTACCTTTGGCTCCCAGATCGACTGGTCGCATTCGCTGTTTTCCTCGGTGCAATACCAGTTGAGCAATGACAGCACGGTCTATGACGGCGTGGTTTTCGGGTTGGGGTGGCGGTTTTACAGCTGGCGCTGGAAAATGAATTATGAGGTTACCGCTGACATGATACAGATCCAGCATATGAGCCTGGCCACCGATTTTTAACAGCCGGCGGGCAAAACCGTTTTACGTCATCCCTGACAGGCCCGGGCGCCTGCGCTTTTTCCAGCGCAGGTTTTTTTTTACCCGGCGAAAGCCAAAGGATGCAAGCGAGGCGAAGCCTGGCGCCCCGAACGGATAAATTCTTGGCAAGGGCCGGACGCTGGCGGCGGGAAAGCCGCCGGCCAAATCAACCGGAGACACCGGGGTGTGGCCCCCCGGGATTTGGCCGCATTTCCCGGCGGTCTTTTACCTGCGTTGACAAGGGTGCTGCAGGTGTGATACATTTTCCTTTACATTTTTTTAACCCGGACACGCCTGCGCCTTCCTTGGACGCAGGGGAAACAAAAACGGCCGTAAGGGAAGTTAAACCCCCTGGCCGCGGGGAATGCCGCCCTTCCTGGGCAAACTGGCTGCGCGCTTGGCCAGGGACCATTTCCGGGTTTTGGTGGAGTGATAGTATGGATGATTTTCACATACGACAAGGCGAATGGTATTGCGAGCAGGTGCCTGTGAGCAGGCTGGCCAAGACATACGGAACCCCGCTTTATGTCTACAGCCAAAACACGATTTTATCCCACTTTTTCAAGATTATGCATGCGTTTGCCGCGGCCAACCCCCTCATCTGTTATTCCGTGAAGGCCAACTCCAACCTGAGCATCTTGCGGCTATTAGCCGCACAAGGGGCCGGCCTGGATATTGTATCCCAGGGGGAGTTGATCAGGGGGCTGGAAGCCGGGGTGACGCCAGAGCGGATCGTCTACGCCGGAGTGGGGAAAACCGAGACGGAAATCGCCGCCGCCCTGCGCGCCGGCATATTAATGTTCAATGTTGAATCAGAGCCCGAAGCGCGTCTGCTCAACCAGGTCGCCCAGCGCCTGCGTAAAACGGCGCGGGTGGCCCTGCGCATTAATCCGGATGTGGATGCGAAGACCCATCAGTATATCACCACCGGCAAGAAAGAGAGCAAATTCGGGTTGTCCATTCCGCTGGCCATGGGGCTTTTCCGTGCCATCAGGCGGATGCGGCACCTGAAAGCCGTGGGCGTGCACATGCACATCGGTTCGCAGATTACCAGCAGCACGCCGTATATACAGGCCATTCAGCGGTTGCGCAAGGTCGTCGAGGACCTGCGCCGGGCCGGATTCGACATCGCGTATTTTAATCTCGGCGGAGGCCTGGGAATCATTTATAATGAGGAACGCCCGCAGACAGCCGATGCCTTTGCCCAGGCGGTCTTGCCCCTCATCACACCGCTGCAATGCCGCCTGATTCTGGAGCCCGGGCGCTTTATTGTCGGGAACGCCGGAATTTTGATCACCCAAGTCCAATACGTCAAGCGCGGGCATGTAAAATCCTTCGCCGTGGTGGATGCGGGCATGAATGATTTGATCCGCCCCAGCCTTTATAACGCCTACCATCAGATCGTCCCGGTACAGGGGCGGCCCGGCCGGAACACTGTTTTAACGGACGTGGTCGGACCCATCTGCGAAAGCGGGGATTTTCTCGGCCATGACCGGCATTTGCCCAAATTGAATTCCGGGGATCTGCTGGCCGTGAGGAGTGCCGGCGCCTATGGCATGGCCATGGCGTCCAATTACAACTCCCGCGTCCGTGCGGCGGAAGTCATGGTGTCCGGAGCGCGCGTCCGGCTCATTCGCCGGCGCGAGACATACGCTGATTTATTGGCGCCGGAAAAAGAGGCGGCGCTAAAGTAAAAACTCCAGGCAGGGGTGTCAGTGCGGGCTTGCGCAGGACCAAAAACGCGTCGAAGGGTGTTGCGATGGAGTGCATACGGTTTGCCAAAATGACGGGAGCGGCCAATGATTTTATCGTGCTGGACAACCGGGCAGGAACCCTGCGGCCCCTCCCCCCCGGGACTATCCGCAAACTGTGCGCCCGGCGATTTGCCGTGGGCGCCGATGGCTTCATGATCATGTCGGCAGCCGCGGCTGCGGATTTT
>JAFGIQ010000181.1 GCA_016929575.1 candidate division FCPU426 bacterium | reverse complement strand
GGTGGGTGCTACAGGGATCGAACCTGTGGCCCGCTGATTAAGAGTCAGCTGCTCTACCAGCTGAGCTAAGCACCCATAAACGGCAAATTTTTTCAGGACCGGCGGGCAGTTGAACAAGTAGACCGCAGGTGAGCTTTTACTCTCCTGATCCACTGTTCGGTTGCTCACCTGCTCCGACCTGTACCACGCCGGTGCGGGTCTGGTGCGCCTGAGACGAATCGAACGTCCGACACACGGCTTCGGAGGCCGTTGCTCTATCCACTGAGCTACAGGCGCATATAACATATAAGCAGAAAGCAGAGAAGCGGGAGTAAAACCCGATTGAGGCCCTCAATACAACAACTATTAGCTCCCGGTGGAATCCAACCGTTCCGCCTTCCGGCCTGGGAAAGCTGGGGTGAATGACGGGACTTGAACCCGCGGCCTCCAGGGCCACAACCTGGCGCTCTAACCAGACTGAGCTACATCCACCACATTGAAAAAACAGCCTGATTATAAAGCCGTTTTTCGAGACACTCATTTTACGTAAACCGCCTTCTTTGTCAATGATTTTTCCTCCCGGAATTATTCGTGTTTTGAATCATAACCGCGGCTAAGCCGCCAAAGCGAAGGTGGATGCCCGCCTGTTCAACCCGCCTGGATCCAAAACACTGCTTTTAAGCCCGAATCTCCCTTTTTTAAATAGATAGTCCTGATCATTGCTGTTGAAATTACGCGAACACTGCCGAAGATATCTCCGGCAGTCTGGGTGCCTGCTGGCACCAATGTATCAATAGGTACCGTGTCTTTCTCAACCCCAATTTGGACACTGGTGAGTCCTGATACTATTTTTACACCTGCCATTTCCCGCAAAGTCAATGGCCTAAACAGAATCCCAACGCATCCCCTTGCAAGGATGCGCGAACATTGTACAGCACGTAGTGTCTTGGTGCGTAGGCGGGTTTATTCTATGAACTGGACTTCGGAAAATGCCGAAAGAGCGGTAAGACCCAATTTTTTTTGCACCGTGGGATTTACATAGAAGATTATCTTTTGCGGTCCTTCCACCTGTCTGGACACACTTTTGTTTTTTATTTTCGCAGCCAGCCGGGCTGTTTGCTTCCCGATATCCGAATAATCGGCGGAAAAAGCCGCCAAAGCTCCTGCCTTGACATGAAAAACAGAAAAACCGATAAGCGGCAGATTTTGTGATTGCGCATGACTGATGAATTGTTTCACCGCCTCCGGATGGCCTATGGTTGTATCCGGAACCATCCAAATGATATCCACGGCATTGTTTTGCAGTTTGCCCAAAGCCTTGGGCACTTCTGCGCGGTTCTCCACGGCAATGGGAGACAGTTTGATGCCTACCGCCTCGCAGGCTTTTCTGGCAGCAGCGATTTCATGGCTGGTGGTTTGCAGATTATATACAACACCAATGCGGTTCTTGGCGGGGAAGTATTTTTTCAAAGAATTTATTTGCGCTTCCACGTCCACTTTGATGTACACGCAGGAAGCATTGGGCTTGTTCCCCTGCAAAGGTGCAAGCACCATGGAATAAACCACCGGAATATTTTCTGGAATCTTGTCCGCGACCAAAGCCGCCTCCGTGCCCAGTGTAATCACCATGGAATACTCGCCCTGGCCGATCTTTTGTACAACGCTCTTGCCTTGGTCCTGGCTTCCCTCCATATTAAAAAGATCATAACTAAAAGTGGCGCTACTTTTAAAAGACCGCAGCGCTGTTTCATACGGACCCATTTCGCGGCTGAGTAATACGGCCGCATCTTTCTGGGCTTTGACTTCCAAGGCCAATAACAGGCAAAATACAAACAATACGGCACTGAAAAGACATATTGCCTTTCTCATCTCTTTTTTCACACCCCTCTCAGCGAAAAACTTTCTCGCGCTTGTGGCAACCTGTTATATTAGACACCCTTCGCTGCAAAACAGTAACACTTTTTTGCCTTTATTTCATCCCGAAAATCTGCTCAATGCCTGCTCTTGAACACCAGCGCCGGCAATACCAGGAGGCCCAATAAGAAACGCCCTCCAAGCTTTTGGAGTAAAAAAAATGCAGTGCAACGCCATTATATTTACTTTATCGTTTTTGCTTTAATAATTCCAGTAAATAAACAGTATCCGGCCTGTAAAAATATCAACCAGCCCAAAGACGGCAATCCAGTCATGATCTCCAATCCGTCCCTGGTTTTCATTTTTTTTGTATACTTTCAGTCACGTTATAGATCTGTGCCTTTTTATCCGCGGTCATGAGCACTCCCAGATAAGAGACCTGGTCCTCGCCGCCAAACAAGATATTGCCGCCCGCAATATTAAAGAATTTCTGCCCCTCATTCCCATCGATGATTAAAAAGCGGTCATATTCCAGCGTGGCCACATAGGCCATGTGTGTTCCCTCCGGGCTGAAAGCAACCGGCCAAATATCGTCATATTCCTTGTGTTTTCTGCCATTGGCCACTA
Organism: candidate division FCPU426 bacterium; assembly: GCA_016929575.1. GTDB lineage: Bacteria > Oederibacteriota > JAAXVQ01 > JAAXVQ01 > JAUVAV01 > JAFGIQ01. The sequence goes on along the minus strand of JAFGIQ010000181.1, from coordinate 4,375 downwards.
CATACAATTTGTTTCCCCTTTTAGCCCGATACGTCAGCCATTGTCCTTTCGCACTAAACGCCGGCTGTTTGACAATATCGTATCTGCAGCTGGCCCGGCCGTTTATTACCACCACCATGCGTTTGTCTATTTCTGCCGTATAAACCACGGATGTGCTGTCCGGTGAAAAAACCGGCGCCGTGACGACATCATATGGTTTTTGCACAACCTCATCCACAACCAGGTATTGGAAAAACTGATTCTTCACTTTTGGATTTTCCTGCTGAATGCCGTACGCCACGCGTTTGCTGTTGGGGCTGAAAACCAAGGTCTCCAAAAGGATCTTGTCAAACCATTCGCCCACTTTTTGGTCAACGGCCACGGCCTGCTTTTTATTCTCCTCAATGACAAACGCCAGGCGTTTGCTGTCGGGGCTGAAAACCAATGAATCCTTGACGATGGTGGCATACGAAGGTTCATATTCCTCCCCATTTACCACTGCGTATTCCACTGCTCCAATTACCACCACATATGCCAGTTTCTGGCTGTCCGGACTGAATACGGGGTTGCCCAGCAAGGCATAATTTTTTTCCTTTTTGCCGTCGCGGATAATAAAATTATTTTTGCCGCTGGCAGCCCGATAGGCATAATGTTTGCCGTCCGGACTGAGCACGGGCTTCCCCACTTCGGCATACATGGACCCGGGCCGGCCATTCACCACCACCAGCATTTTGCCATTGGTCTCAGCCGCATACACTTCCAGTTTGCCGTCGCTGCTGAAAAGGGGCGGATGTACTTTTTTATAGTAAGGGCCCTCCTGGTTGTTGCTCACCAGGGACTCCTTTCCCGCTTTTTCGCCAATGAAAACCGCCCTGGCACTGTCCGGGCTGAACTTCAAGGCCGCCACGCTGTCATACCATTGGCTTTTTTTGCCGTCAACCACGACCGTCCATTTTTTCCCTTTTAAGCCGGCGTACAGATACCTCTTGCCGTCCGGACTGAATGTCAGCCAACCGGTTTCATCAAAAACTTCTCCTGCCCGGCCGTTGACCACCATCTTTTGCCTCCCGTCTTCATTCACAATATATCCCATGCTGGAATTGTTTTGTGAAACAGCCAGAGTTTCCATGGGCAGATCTTTGATCTCTGTGACAAGTGTCTTTTTCTGGTCGCGGACGATCTTTTTGCCCGGATTGCCGGAACAGCCGGACAGAATAACACACATCACAACCAAGACCGCACCTGCTAGTTTTTGTTTTCTTGTCATGTGTCTGCAGCCCCCCTGAAAATTATTATTGAAGCGTCGTCCACACTGATAGGCGTTATCGCACTCGTATCTGCCGCACATACGCCATTTTATGATAAGATCGGCCCCTTTGTCATATCCTTTAATGCTTTTCCCCCAAGGGAAAAGGGGCGTTACCAACAAATTTTCCCGGCTAAAAAATTCATTTTTTTACAAATATCCTGATTTGTTTAATCATATAATCCAGCATATCCTTGCTTAATCCAGGGAAAACGCCAATCCAAAAAGCATGATGCAGGATATAATCGGTATTGATGAGCTTGTTTGCCAGGCGGTAATCCTTGCCTTCCACCAAGTGGGTAAAACATGGATGCCTGACCACATTGCCGGCAAACAGGGTGCGCGTCTGTATGTTTTTATCCTCCAAAAAACGGGTGATTTCATTCCGGCTAAAACCGGCTTTGGGCTTGACTGCAAGGAGAAAGCCAAACCAGCACGGATCTGCCTCAGGCAAGGCCTCGGGAAAAATAAAAGCATCCTCCAAACCTCCGAGTCCTTTAAGCAAATATTGGTAATTGTTTTTACGGGCTTGTATAAAATCAGGCAATTTATCCATTTGCGCGCAACCTACAGCCGCCTGCAGATCTGTCATTTTCAGGTTGTAGCCGAAGTGGGAGTAGACAAATTTATGATCAAACCCTTCCGGCAAACTCCCGTATTGCCTGTTAAACCGCGCCCCACAGGTATTATCCTGCCCGGTCGGGCACCAGCAATCGCGCCCCCAATCGCGCAGGGAATTGAGCCGGCGCCATATTTCCTGATCCCGGGTATACACGGCCCCGCCTTCACCCATAGTGATATGGTGCGGCGGATAAAAAGATGAGGTCCCGATGTCGCCAAAGGTGCCGGTATATTGGTGGTCGTAAACCGAGCCCAGGGAATCGCAATTATCCTCAATCAGCCATAAATTATTTTTTTGGCAGAAATCCTTGACCGCCCGCACATTAAAGGGATTTCCCAAAGTATGCGCCAGCACAACCGCCTTGGTACGCGGGGAAAGGGCCGCCTCAAGCTGGGTGACATCAGGATTAAAATCAGGCACAGCAACATCTATGAACACAGGGACGGCGCCGTATTGTACCATCGGCGCCACGGTGGTGGGAAATGCAACGGCCACGGTTATTACTTCATCTCCCCTGTCGATGCGCCTTTCCCCCAAGTCGGGTGAAGTCAGGGCCATGAATGCAAGCAGGTTGGCCGAAGAACCGGAATTGCACAAAGAACAGTAAGGAACGCCAAGAAAGTCCGCCAGGCGTTTTTCACATTGCATGCTGAAGCGGCCGCTGGTAAGCCAGAATTCCAAGGCAGAATCAACCAGATTGACCACCTCTTGCTCATCAAACACCCGGCCGCCGTATACCACTTTCGATTCACCGGGAATAAATTTTTTGCCCGCCAGGTGGACCACCCTGCAATATTCTGCTGTTTTAGCCAGTATTTCCCGGCGCAATGCCTCTTCTTTTGACATGTTGGACTACCTGCCGTATGTTTTGTCAATACCCTCCCGCAGGGAAAACCGGGGACGCCAGCCAGGCACCAATTCCCCTTCCTCCCACGGGGTCATTACTTCCCGCGCATGGTAGGGCACCGCACCCCAATGCAACTGCAGGGGATGCCCGGTGACCGACGCAAACAAATCCGCCAGCTGCCGGACAGTGATGCTCTCGCCGGACCTGACCGCAAAACGCCGGCCCCGCCATTGTCCGCTGTTATCCTTTTCTAAAAGACCCGCCAGCCGCCAAAAAGCATCAACCACATCTTCTATATAGGTGAGATCAAGTACCTGCTCCCCCGCCGACATGTCCATCACTTCCCTGCTGCGGTGCCACAGATTCATGAGTTTTGGCCTCGTATCCCCCGGGCCATAGGTGTCGGAAAGCACCAGGGTGACAACATTCAGGCGGGTGGCGGCCAGATAATACTGGGCCAGGGTTTCCACCGCCTGCTTGGCGGCTGCGTACAAATTGACCGGTGCATACGCCGCATTCTGATGATGCTGCCAGGATGTGCCGGTATTGATAAACCACTTCACCTGGGCGCCGGCAGCCGCTTCCAGCAGACGTCCGGCCAGCAGGAGATTCGTGCGCAGCAGCTCGTCCACCTGTTCCGGGCGGTGGTCTCTGATAAAAAACGAGGCCAGGTGGATGATCCCGTCATATTTTTGGGATTGAAAATAATCCAGCATTTCCGTGGTCGAACCCGTATCCACCCAGACCTCCGCACCGTTTTCCAGTAATACCGTCTGGTCGGTGGAAGGGCGCACCAGCGCTGTGACCCGCGCTTTTTGGAGGCGTAAAAACCGCAAAAGGTTTCTGCCGATGAATCCTGTGCCGCCGGTAAGTAAAATTTTCATTTTTCCTCACCCGCGGGGGAAAAAGGCGTGGTCCAGCCGCTGAAGGAAGGCAGGGCCGAGTCCCTTTCCGACACCAAGGGCTTTTTAATGCCCCAGTCCGCCCCGAATGAATCCCAGCGAATCCCGCCCTCGCTTTCAGGCCGGTATACCCCGGTTACGGCGTACACCACTACCGCCTGGCTGCTGAAAACGCCGAACCCGTGGGCACACCCGCAGGGAATATAAACCAGCCGCCGGTTTTCCTCGGACAGTTCCACGCAGATATGCCGGCCGTAGGTCGCTGAACCGCGCCGTATGTCCAATACAATATCGCGAACGCACCCCGCTGGAACGAAAACCAGTTTGGCCTGATCATGAGGGGGCGCTTGAAAATGCATCCCCCTCACCACCCTTTTGCGGGAGACCGAATAGAATATTTCCTGAAAGGGCAGTTCCAACCCCTGTTTGTTAAAACAATCCGCCCGCCAAGGTTTGATGAAAAGACCCCTCGGATCCCGGAATATTTTGGGGCGAATGACCAAAACCCCTTCCAGCGGCGTGGTGGTAAAGGCAAAGAGATCATCAGACATTTCTTTTTTCCAGTCTTTCATTTACCAAGCCCGCATCCAGCAGATGGCGCAGCTGCTGCAGGCGGTTGAATTTGCCGGAAAGAAAACCCGCCTGCGTGAGCGGCAGCAGGCGGATTTTACGGCATAATTCCTCCGCACCCCGCGCAGCCGTCCATTGTGGCATAAATG